>JAHDFH010000001.1:50164-64173 GCA_020628305.1 Acidimicrobiales bacterium
TTTTTGTACGCCTGGAGGGACTTGAACCCCCAACCAACTGGTTCGAAGCCAGCTACTCTATCCAATTGAGCTACAGGCGCTTCAGTCCTAAATGATAGCGAGTGAATCGTCTTAATCCCTATAGCCTTAAATAGAGGTGGGAAAATCTCCATATTTTGTGACCTGTTGTGGCGGAAAGGTACTTAGAGCATCGATGAGTAGATCGCAAAAAGTGTTATCGCTGATTTCAGCGGCTGTTTTTGTTGCTTTGCTGTTTGTGCTTCCAGCTGCCCTGCTACTGTCAGGGTCGCTATTGTCGCCTCAGCTTGCTTCAGTTGACTCCGCACGCAGCTTGTTTGAAAACCCTGAGACTTGGCAGCCCGAAACCACACTTAGTGTTATTAAGATTTTGCTTTGGATACTTTGGATCTACTTTGTTTGGCTAAGTTTCGCCGAACTCCGTACATCGAAACATCGAGCAGCGCTTCCACTTATAGGTCCTATCATTAAACGCACTGTCGGATCAATGCTGGTGATGATGCCAATCGCAACTACTGCCACACCAGCAATTGCGGCTGTAGAATCACCGACCGCCGCTGACTTCGACGACGACAATCAAGGTCAACAAGCTGTACAGAACAGTTTGAATCAGAACTATTTCCACAATGTTGAATTTGGCGACTCGTGGATGTCGCTAGCCCAGCGCTATCTTGGCTCCCCCGATCAGGCCAAGCAGCTCCACAACCTGAACATTGGGCGTGTGGTGGGGGACAACGTCACCGTTACCAAGCAAACTCAGGTTCTGCGTTCTGGCTGGCGCATCAAAGTGCCAGGAGCAGTAGCGCCAGCAAATCAAGGCTTTGATTTCTCGAGTTTCCTCACTGGCCTTGGCGTTGGTTCAGTAACCGTCGCAGGTGCTGCAATTGAAGCAGTTCGTCGGCGCAGGGCATCAGTTCAGGCAACTGCCCACCGAGGAGAGTACGCATCGTTTGGCTTAGAAATCAATCCTGCAGAAGTGGCTCTCAGAGTAGCTTCTGCAGGGGCAGGGGCTGACACTCAGGGATATGAGGTGACTCTGTCTGCCGGGTTGAAAATTGATTTGAGCTCGCTGTCGTCTATCAATCTCTTCGGAGCTCAAGAGGCTTGCATCGGGTTAGTGCGTTCTGCGCTGACTGAACTTCGCTGTGCGAACTCGACCTCGGTGATCGTAGTTGGCTCCGAACTAAACCGTAGTCTCAAGTCCACCGTGGTTGAAGAGAGCTCAATAGACGAAGTGAACGACATACTGAATGATGCAAATCATCCAAATGAGTATTTGACTCTTGTGTTGCTGTCAGAAGCCGAATACTCCAAGGTGAAAAAACCCTTCCCAGAGCCTCAACGGGTGACCTTGCTAGTAGTTTCTGAACATCCGCTGCCCAGCCTTAAGAATGCCATCTCTGTCAAATCGGCGACAGAAGCAGCATTGCTTCCATCCAGGCGAGAATTTCGGCCGCAATCACTTTCGCAGCCAGTAGCAGAAGTAATCGACTCGCTAGTCGACCAGCAACCCGTCTGGAACACAATACAGCCACCCGATGAGCGGGTCGACGAGGAGCTTAGCCTCATCAAGGTTATGGGCAGAGTTTCATTTGACAGGTACAAGAGTCTTTCTTCACAACAGTTATCACTCCTCACTTTTCTAGCAGTACACGGGCCCACTACTAAGCAACTATTGATGGATCTTCTTTGGGATGGCCAGCTTATTTCACCGAAACGGTTCGCCAACCTTTTAGCTGAGACCCGTAAAGTCGTCGGAAAAGACATATTGCCTGCTGCAATCGATGGCCGCTACAAAGTGGATGGTATTGTCACCGATCTTGACCTGCTCAAGAAAGCTACAGCTCAATCAAACCAGAACCCCCAGAAGTTGACTGAGCTTGAGAGGCTATTAGGCAAGGTAGACGGAGTGCCTTTCGAGGGCAGTAACCGGCGCTACTGGTCCTGGGTGGCTGAGCATAACTATGTATACGCAGAAGCTGAGTGTTTGATAGCTGAAGCATCCCTCACTTTGGCTGAGCTTCATGAACAGCAAGGGCAACTGGAAAGAGCAGCACAAGTGTGCCGTCATGGTCTGAGGGGAGCGCCACTGGATGAAAATCTCACCACCAAGCTCGCCCAGCTTCTCAAAGTGTTAGGCCAGCATTCGTTGGCTGAGCGAGTTGTATCTGATTGGGAGATGCGAATTTCGTCGCTTGGGTACCTTGACCCTTCGACCGGACCTCGGCAGGAGCTCAAAAAGTACACAGCGCCGGAAACTTTAACTAGATTAGAAGCGTGAGAAACCTTCTCCCCTTACTACTAGTCTTCAGCTGGCTTGCTTTGTGTTGCTCGAGCCCTGAAACAGAAGAAACCTTTAGTTCCTTTAACCTCGAAGCCTTTATGGCTGCTTGTACTCAAACCTCAGCTGATGTTGCAGTTGATGATTCTGAGGCAGTAGTTGACCCACAGTACATTACAGATATTTGTGGTTGTGTATTTGATACGGCCAGATCGAATTTTGTTTTCTCTGAATTTGAATCTTTAGACAACACTCTGGTAAGCAACCCGGATGTTCCACTGCCGGCCCAACTTCGAGAAGCAGTCGCTGATTGTGTGATTAGCGTGCTTGAGCTTTAAGTATGTAGCTGGCCAAGTTTCGTAGCCAGAGCGGCTGCGAAACCTTCAGAAATGCCCAATGCTGTGCCGTTTATGCTTTCGCCTGATCGGTTAGTTGCTTTGCACAAACCTTCATCGTTGATCTGCAAAATTACAGAACAGTAGGCTGGGACTTCTTTGACGCTTTCCTCAAGAATAATTAGGTTCATGTCACCATTCTCTGCATGGGCATGTTCGAGGCCTGCAAGATCAAAGCTACGCATACCGTCTGCTACCAGTATGCGCTCATCGTTGCCCGAAGCAGAAGCCCAACCAGGGAGAGCGCTGAGCCACATCCAGTTTTCGTTCTGATTCTTGTCTGTGGTGATCACTTTAATCTCAGCAGAACCAGGCTTGCTTAACGCCGTAAGGGAGACAATCGCATGACGTGCAGCTGCCAGACGGGCATGTCTGCTCCCGACAATTGCAACGGGTCCTTTCTTGAGGTTCCCGGTGATTGGTACAGAGGCCAAGCTGCATAGCTGGTCGATATTGGCATGAAGTTTTTTAGGAATCGCATCAGGTTTGTTAAATTTCGGGCGCCAAGGAATAGCACCATGAGCAATGCTGAACCTTCCGAAGAATGGATGATCTGGGTCTCTTTGCAACAGACCGAAGCCATCGTTGTAGGCGCGGTAGGAAAGCTCTTCTGGATCAGGATGGAGCTGTCGTTGTACCCGTGCATCTTCGTCTCGAGCAGCTCTTACAGCTTCGATGAACTCCCACGAGGTAGTGTCAAGGTTAATGGTTGGCCCCATATTTGCTTGGCCATATTGCCACAGGGCTTTTGAGGTGCGCTTAAAGCTTGGAACTTCAATAGCTTCTTTAGGTTTCGCTTCAAGAGGCTGTGAGTACTCGCCGTAGCCAGATCTTGGAGGACGAATAATAAATCGTGCCCAGCCAGTGTTAAGTACAGAGCGGCTCAGAGATGTAGGACGCTTAACAGGAGTTTCGTCACACCACAGCTCGCCAGCTCCACCGGATACGGTAGCGATTGCGTCTTCAATAGCTAGGGAGAACAAAGTTTTGTCATCTCTGTCAAGAAATTCAAAATGGCCCTCGGGGAGCTTTAATACGGTTCCACAAGACAGTCCTGCCACGTGACGCATTTCGAGAAATACTGGTTTAGACATTCTTCCCGAAGCGGCGGCAACTACTTCATTGAGGGCCGCTAGTTCAACTGTTTCATCAAGCGTAAACTGTACTCTTAGCGAGCTGCCTGGGATGCGAGTACCAAGCGATGACGCCCTTGCTTCAGGTTCTTCAACAAGAGCCTCTTCATCAGAGCTGTTAGGTTCATCAGCCCAAGGGCTGTAATGCGAAGTTGGATTGACCATGGCAGCAACCATTGTAGTTTTGCTCTGTGAGTTTTACGTGATCTTCCATTACTTAACTACTATCATTGAGTTCCAGAGTCGGAAGGGATCAAGTGACTGCTGAAAGTGCGCCTCTCAAGAGAAGCGGTAAAGATAGAGCGCTTATTGGCCTTGGATTACTTTTTAGCTTGATCGCAATTTTCGGCGCTTCAGCTGGAGCCTTTGCATACAGGCAGTCTCAGAAACTGGTTCGAGAAGAGCTTGGCTTGCAAGGCTCCCTAGCTGGTGAGCCAGCCAACTGGTTGCTAGTTGGTACTGATAGCCGTGAAGGAATCGACGAGACTGACGAGAACGCTGGATTTATTTTGGGCTCTGGTGCAGACATCGAGGGACGTCGAACCGACACAATGATGATTGTGCGGGTTGATCCTAAGCTTCAAACCATCGATATTATTTCGGTGCCTCGAGATTTGTGGGTAGATTTAGGCAGTTCTCAAGGTCGGATTAACTCTGCGTATCAGATCAGCTCTAATGGGGGGTCGAGCGCTGAGGCCCAAACGGCAGGTCGTCGCAGCCTTGTCAGCGCAATACAAACCAATCTTGGGGTAGAAATCAATCATTACGCCGAAGTAGATTTCGTCGGTTTTCAAAACATTGTTGATTCACTCGGCGGGGTGGTGATCAACTTCCCATATCAGGCTCGTGATACTAAATCCGGCCTCGATGTGATGGCAGGGGATCAGCTACTCGATGGC
The DNA here is from genome assembly GCA_020628305.1 of Acidimicrobiales bacterium. Classification (GTDB taxonomy): domain Bacteria; phylum Actinomycetota; class Acidimicrobiia; order Acidimicrobiales; family SZUA-35; genus JAHDDW01. Next base: position 54,891 of record JAHDFH010000001.1, read on the forward strand.
ACTCAAGCGTTGGCCTATGCAAGGTCCCGTTTCTACCAGGAGTTCATAGATGGACGCTGGGTGGGGGATCCAACAAGTGACTTGGGCAGGACGGAAAGGCAGCGAAACTTTATCGTTCAGGTTGCTAAGGCTTTGGCTCAAAAGAGTACTCAGGCAAATGTTTTTGATACTGATCGTCAAATTTCAGTAGTTTCAGAGAACATTGTTTTCTCATCGAGTGTCTCATACACATCGCTCGTTGATCTCGCTAGAACATATTCAGGCGTTGGGGCTGAAAACATCAGAAGCCATGAACTGCCCGTATACAACGACCAAGTTGGTAACGCTTCGGTGCTTCGTTTACAGGCATCACAGGCTGACGATGCGCTCGCTGTATTCCGTGGACAATCAACATTGGGTGGGGCGACAATAGATGTGTTGAACGGTTCGGGCGTTGCTGGTCAAGCTTCCCAAGCTGCTGCAAGGTTGGAATCTATGAACCTCTCAGTCGGTGAAATAGGTGACTCGCCGGTGCTGGTGCCAGCCACCGAGCTGCGCTACAACCCTGCCTATGCTGCCATAGCTCAGAATCTGCAAAGTATGGTTGCGTTTCCAGTTGTGCTATTAGAAGACCCGACTGTGGCGCAGATAACGCTGATAACAGGATCAGACTTTAGCTAAAAGCGGTTCCGCGGAGCCGTTTTTAGGCAACGCGTCGAGCGGGGTCCTGGTCTTTTTGCGGTTGGAGGCGAGGTGGAATTGTCTCGATTTTTCTGGGCTTGCTATCGCTAGCTCGAGGAGTTGGGGCGCCAGAAGCGAAGGTGCTCGTAGGGGCTTCAGAGGCGAATGCTTTTTTGACCTGGTTCGCAAAGACCCCAGGTGGGAACACGGTCGGGTCACCATGAGGGCCTTTATTAGGAAGTGTTGCCTCGATAGCAAAGCGGCTGGTGTCCAGCCTCCCAAGCGACCTGTTAGATTGTGCAGCTTTGACAACTTTGTCAACCTTTGCTGCAACGCTGAGCCACTGTTCTGATGTCAACCCGATGCTGTCAGTAATTACCAGTACGTCTCGTTTGAGAAGTGTTGAGGAAGGCCGGATCTCCCAATCAACATCGAGAGTCGCTGCAAAATCTGCAAGCCTTTGTCGGCGCTCCTTGAGACGGTTCGACCACATGTCACCTATCTGTGATCTTGCGTATGCGGCAGTTGAAGGCATGACCGTTTACCTCTTTGGTCCTGTAGTAGTGCGTTCAGTTTTAGTTTCGTTAGGACTAGCGATTGACCCTAAGTAAGTGACTCCACTAACTTCAACTCCAAGAGGAGGTGAGTCGGGGAAAGACGAAGGTAGTTCCAATTCACGAGCAGTTAGTTCGCTAACTTTTTCCAAAAGGTTCGCGTGAGATCCGGTGAAAGTTTCACCATCGACTGTGAAAACGTAGATCTCGGAGTCTGGTGCAACTGAGATGAACTTTAGACCTTCCAACGCGCTTTCAGGCAGCTCCGCCAAGTCGACTAATACTGTGATCCGTGGTTTGTACTTAGAAAGATCCCTCAAATGTTGACATTGAAGTCCGACACCGTGTGCAGAATAGAAGTCATATAGCGTAGCGTCTAACTCTTCAACTAATCGTTGAGTTTCAGTAGCCCTTTTCTGAGTTGAGAGACTAGGCTTGGGTTGCCCCACTTCCGGAAACCGTTCAGCTAGGTTGCGGTCGCTGACCGTGTTACGAATTCCAGGTAACATCGGCACCACGACGGACACAATTCCTATCCCTAGTCCAATAAATCGAATTGTGTCGCCAGTCAATCCGAAGCTGGCACGTAGTCTTGTAGCCAGAACGGCCATAACGACAGCACCAAATGAGGCGACTGCGCCTCGTAGCCGTGGATTGATCTGCTCGATCCGATCTACCAGGGCGTTTCCCAGTTCGTTCAATCGGTCCATACGATGAACGCTCTCTAAATCCGCTCGGAATTTTTCTTCGTCACGATCCATACCACACCGCCATTTAGTACTATTTCGCCTACACCAAGTTTAACACTGCCTCATAGGTGAATCCAGACAGGCAAAAGTGCCCTAAATGGGCGAGGTTTAGCTGATTTTGGCGAGAATTTTGGCTGCGACTTCGGCAGCTGACCCATCTTCAGGTACGAAACGCATATCCGGATGTTGTGGAGCTTCGAACGGAGAATCGATGCCAGTCATGCCTGTAATCTCGCCAGCTCTGGCCTTTGCATACAAACCTTTGACATCTCTCGCTTCGCAAACTTCCAGAGGCGTGTCCACAAATACTTCCACAAACTGCAACCCGGCAGTTTCGTGAAGCTTACGAGCAGCGTTCCTTGCTTCTGCGAACGGGCTCACTAGGGGAGCGATTGCCGTAACCCCGGCATCAGCAAAGAGACTTGCAACATGAGCGACCCGTCGAATGTTTTCTTTGCGGTCATCATCGGCAAAACCAAGATCGCCGTTAAGACCATGGCGTAGGTTGTCGCCGTCAAGCAAATACGCAGGTCTTCTGTTCTCGATGCAGAGCTTTTCGAGTTCAACAGCAACACTAGATTTACCCGAACCCGAAAGCCCAGTGAGCCAAATGGTGACGCCAGCGCTGCCAGTAGCAGCGAAACGATCATCACGACTTATAGCACTAGGGTGCCAAACTGTGTTTTCAGTTTTGCGACCATCCATGGTGCCTACTCAGTAGAGGTGATCATTCCCGCGCCAACCGTGACGTTGGTTGCTTCATCTACAAGAATGAAACTACCGGTTTCACGGTTGCGGTCATAATGGTCAGCCATCAAAGGCTTGGTGATACGCAAACGAACCTTACCGATTTCATTAAGCTCAAGACCTTTCGCTTCCATATCGCGACTCAAAGTGTTGATATCGAGACGGTAACGGAAATCTTTCACCATTGCACGACCCCAATTAGTGGTGTGCTTGATAGCGAGCTTGGAGCCTTCAGTCAGCGACGATGCTTCAGACATCCAACAAACCATTGCTTCAATGTCCTGAGTTGCAGTCGCTTGATTATTAACACGACAAATCATGTCCCCACGGCTGATGTCGATTTCATCCTCAAGCAGAACTACAACAGACATTGGAGAATAAGCCTCGGCAACCTCTTCACCGTTGTACTCAATCGCTTTAATCTTTGAAGTGAAACCAGAAGGAAGGACAGCAATCTCGTCGCCTGGTCGAAGAATACCGCCTGCCATCTTCCCGGCATAACCACGGTAGTCAGGGTTTGATTTGCTTTGAGGGCGAATCACATACTGAACTGGGAAGCGGCCATCAACCATGTTGTAGTCAGAAGCAATGTGCACCTCTTCAAGATGATGCAGTAGAGTACCGCCGTTGTACCAATCCATATTGGTAGAGCGGTCCACAACATTGTCTCCAACAAGAGCGGACATTGGGATGAACGTAAGGTCAGCAATATCTAGCTTGGAAGCGAACTCGGTGAACTCAAGACGAACTTTCTCGAAAGCCTCTTCTGAGTAGTCAACTAAATCCATCTTGTTGACAGCGACTACAAGGTGAGGAATTTGCAGAAGGCTCGCAATAAAAGCGTGACGGCGAGACTGCTCGAGAATGCCTTTACGAGCATCAATCAAGATGATTGCTAAGTTTGCCGTCGAGGCACCAGTCACCATGTTGCGGGTGTATTGAATATGTCCCGGTGTGTCGGCAATAATGAACTTGCGTTTCGGGGTGGCGAAGTAACGGTGAGCAACGTCAATAGTGATGCCCTGTTCGCGCTCAGCTCGCAGACCATCAGTTAACAGCGCCAGGTCAGTGTGTTCATCACCACGAGATTGCGAAGTTTTTTCAATTGATTCGAGCTGATCTTCAAAGATTGACTTTGAATCATAAAGGAGCCGCCCAATTAGCGTACTCTTACCATCATCCACCGAACCAGCGGTAGCAAGTCTTAATAGATCCATTAGAAGTAGCCTTCTTTCTTACGGTCTTCCATAGCGGCTTCAGCGGTGCGGTCATCGGCACGAGTAGCGCCACGCTCTGTAATGCGAGTGGCCCCTACTTCTTCGATAACCTGATCGATTGTTTGTGCCGGAGATTCAACAGCTCCAGTACAGGTAGCGTCACCAATTGTGCGGAAACGAACCATGCGCTCTTCAACAACCTCATCCTCTTCAGGAGAAAGGAACTCTGTCACTGCAAGCCACATGCCATCGCGTTCAAATACGGGTCGGTTGTGGGCAAAGTAAACTGCTGGAACTTCAACTTCAGCATCTCGGATATACGTCCACACGTCTAGCTCGGTCCAGTTAGAAATGGGGAACACTCGCATATGTTCACCGGCGTTATAGCGGCCGTTGTAGAGGCTCCAAAGCTCTGGACGTTGGCCCTTCGGATCCCACTGACCGAACTCATCACGGAAAGAGTAGATTCGTTCCTTAGCACGAGCCTTTTCTTCATCGCGACGTGCGCCACCAAAGAGAGCATCAAATTTGTGCTCTTCAATAGCATCCAACAGCGCTGTTGTTTGAAGGCGGTTACGGGACGCACCCTTGCCGGTCTGTTCCACAACCTTGCCAGAATCGATGGCTTCCTGGACTGAAGCTACAATCAGCTTAAGACCATACTTCTCAACCATACGGTCACGGAACTCAATAACTTCAGGAAAGTTATGTCCAGTGTCGACGTGCATGATTGGAAATGGAACTGGGGCAGGAGCAAATGCCTTTACTGCCATGTTGAGAATGAGGATTGAGTCCTTACCTCCAGAGAACAAAAGGCATGGCCGTTCGAACTCGGCCGCCACTTCGCGGATGATAAAGATCGCTTCAGACTCTAATGCCTTTACATGCGATAGTTGAGATTTCATGTCATTCCTATGCGTTACTGTTCGGTACCCTAACGTAGTTCAATGTCGGCGGGTATCTATCGAAACTTATCAGTTTTTTGGAGAATCTTTATTTTCTTCCCAAAGCACTTGGTTTTGGCAATGTGGCGCCGACTTGGGCTAGGAGAAAGTTGGTGACTAATGGCTGAAAGCTCAGTAGTTAACGTATCTGAATACACAGCACCTGTGAAGCGGTTCCTTCCCTTTGTGATAGCAGCGATTCTGCTCGGTGCAGTCGCAGGGTTTTTCTTGCTGCAAACACGCTCTGATTTTTTCGAATCCACAGCAGTGGTTCAGGTAAAGCCTCTGGTTTCGCAGTCGCTCAACGCAAACGTCGACGTGGATCGCCAGATCAATACAACTACGGAAGAATCTGTGGCTAGATCGCAACGAGTAACCGAAGACGCTCTGGCTATCATCGAGGTTGCCGGAAATGATCTTGCTTCCTATGACACAGAAGAAACACTAACGTCAGCTCAAGGTCTTGTTCCTCCAGCTGAATTGGTTTCTGATGCACGCGAGAAGATCGAAGTTGACGTTATTAACGACTCACAGATTCTTCGAGTAATTGCCTCCGATGAAGATGCTGATGAAGCAGCACAGCTAGCTCAGGCAGTTGCGGTTGCTTACATAGAGTTTAGAAAAGCAGAAGCTTTGAACGCACTGAATGAAGCGTCAGAAGCCCTAAATTCTCGAGAAGTATCTTTGAAAGAAGAAGCCGCTCGACTATTTGCAGGCGGACAAACGCCACGAACCTACGAAATTGTAGCTATCGAAGAAGAGTTAGCTCAGATTGGGCGAGCTTTCGCCACATTAGAATCATCGACTGTTGACCCTGGGTCAGTTATCTCTGATGCTGAAGTTCCAGAATCTACAGAGGGTCTGCCGTTCTTCGCTGGCCCAGGCATTGGAGCCCTGCTTGGTATGGTATTTGCGCTAGCGCTTGTGTTCGTAATCGACCGTCAAGACGACCGTCTGCGCTCGGCCTCGACAGAGCTCAGCGAGCTTGGTGTGCCAGTGCTCGGAACTGCGCCGGTTCATCAGAAGAAGACTTCTGGCATTTCTTTGTTCGCTAACAACTCACCTGGAGCCGACTCTTATCGTCGTGTTCAGGCATCCATGCTGTTCAATCTAGATCAAGAAGGCAAATCGCTTATTGTTGTCACCGGTGTGAAAAGCTCTCGAGCATCAGGTTTCGTAGCAGCTAACCTTGCCGCTATGGCAGCCCGTTCGGGTCGTCGAACGCTACTAGTGGGAGCAAACTTGCGGGTTTCTCAGTTGCACGATGGCGTTGGGCTATCCGATGTTGTTCTTGGCAAGGCCAGCCTGGCAAATGCAATTGAGAACCTTTCAGAAGTTGATCCAAACTTTGATGTACTCGGTGGCGGAACTTCAACTTCCAGACCAGCAGATATCTTGCAGTCAGAAGCTTTTTCTAGGGTAATGAATGCTATCCATGTGGATTATGACCTTGTGCTAGTTGACGCTCCTGGATTGCTAGAAGTAGCCGACGCGGTAGACATCTCACGGCTTGCTCAAGGTGCTTTGGTAGTGGTTGACTCAACTAGTGATTCTCGTAAAGATATTGCATCGGCTCTCGGTCAGTTGAAGAGCGTAGGGTCTAGCACAGTTGGCGTTGTAATCACCGAGCCCGCTAGCTAATCCTGGCGATACCTTTGCGTGATCGGCACACGTCGATCTGCGCCGAATGATTTAGCCGATACCCGAGTTCCAATGGCAGATTGGCGACGCTTGTATTCGGCGATATCAACTTTACGAAGAATGTCAGACACCGTTTCTAGGTCAAAACCAGCGTCCGCAATTTCTTTGACACCAAGATGCTCATCAATATGGAGTCTGAGGATCTCGTCTAGTACTTCGTATACAGGTAGCGACTGGGCATCTGTTTGGTCAGGGCGAAGCTCCGCTGATGGGGCTTTGCTGATAATGTTCTGCGGTAAAGCATTGCTGCGCCGAGTGTTGTACCAATTGGCCAGCTGATACAACTGAGTCTTCCAGAGATCTCGTATAGCTCCATATGCCCCAACAGTGTCGCCATAGAGTGTTGAGTAGCCTACAGCCAGCTCACTTTTGTTGCCAGTGGCAACAATCAGCCAGTTGTGCTTGTTTGCCAAGGCCAGGAGAGAAACACCACGAATTCGAGCTTGAAGGTTTTCATCAACCAAGCCAGTCACTTCCGTGCCGAAGTATTTGCCTAAAGAGTCAGCAAACGCAGAGTGGATCTCTTTAATGGGCAGCACTGAGTAGTTGACACCTAGGTTAGCGCAAAGCTGCTCAGAGTCGCCTAATGAGTGATCTGAAGAGTACTGAGAAGGGAGACTAACAGCATGGACGTTTTCTGCCCCCAATGCCTCTGCTGCGATCGCTACTGTCATGGCAGAATCGATGCCACCAGAGAGTCCAATGCCCACCTCGTCAAAGCCATTGTCATGGACATAATCTCTTAAACCAACACAGCTAGCTTGCCAAACATCTTCGAGCCACTGTTCTTCAGGTTCTGAGTGAGTCTTTAGTGGGAGGCAGGGCTGCGAAAGGTCGATGTCGAAAACAGCTAACCCGTGTTGGAAATTTGTCACCGTAGTAATGGGCTTTGCGTTAGCGCCGTAGACGGTGGAGCCGCCATCGAAGACAAGGCCATCGTGGCCGCCAACGATATTGACATAGACCAAAGGGATTCCCGTTTGTTCCACAACTCGGGTGCAAATAGCGTTGCGGTCTTGTTGCTTGCCGATCCGGAACGGTGAAGCGTTCACGACAAATAAGATCTCGGCTCCAGCGTTGGCTAACTCAAGTGCTGGCGAATCGTCAAACCAAATATCGTGGCAAATCACAATTCCGGCACTGACATCTCCGATTCTGAAGACTTCTGAGTTGATGCCTGGAGTGAAGTAGCGTTGCTCATCAAAAACTGAAGTGTTAGGCAGGCGCTCTTTGTGGGCGGTGTGAAGGATGTTTTGACTTTGAAGCGCTGAGGCTGAGTTGAATATCTCTTCGTTGAGCAAAGTTGGATGTCCAACAATGCTCACAAGATCAGAACTGCCTTGGACGATTTCTTGCAAAGCAGAGTCACAATCCGCAATAAAATCGCTTCTTAGGATCAAATCCTGATGAAGGTAGCCAGAAACTGCTAGCTCACCAAAGACCGCTACGTCACAGCCTTGGGCAGCAGCTTTCTGAGAATAAGAATTGATTTTGTCAACATTCCCAGCGATATCACCAGGGATATGGTGTAGCTGTGCCAAGCCAATGCGGAGACGTGTCATTTTTCGAGTCTAGGGTAACCATGCTTAAAGTAGCTGACAAATCTTCAGATCTGGATTAAGCTCCTGGACATCCACCAGAAGTTAACGGGGCAATTGGGTAGCATGGTTGGTCGTTTTATGAATAAGTTCAAAGGGCGAACCCGCCGACTTTTCGCTGCGGTTGTTGCCTGCACGTTCTTTTATGGCCTGTCGTCAGCTGCTGCTCAAACCGATGCTGAGATTCGTGAGGAGAATGAGCGCCTGGCTCAAGAGCGAGCGGAGCTCGACTCTCGTGAAGGCATTGTTCAAGACCAAATTGGGGCTCAGCAGCAGGACATCGTGGAGCTAACTAGACAGCTAGACGTCTTTGATCGACGAGTTAATACGATTTCAGCCCAGGTTTCGGCTGAACAGGCCAAACTGCAAGATGCTCAGCGAGAAATTGAAGGTATTCGAGAAGAGGCCAAAACTAAGGGTGAGCAGATCGAAGCGCTCCGCCAGCGAATAAGCGATCAAGCGGTTACGGGCTATCAGATTGGTGAAGCGAAATCCGGCGGTTCCGTTAACCCAACAGATCAGCTTAGAATGCAGAGCTTGTTGGAGTCTGTTACTACGACCCAGGTTGAGGATGTTGATCAGTTAAATGATCTGCTTGTAGCTCTCGAAGAAGAACGGGCCTTTGCCGAGATCCTCGAACAGCGCATCGCAGCTAGTAAAGCAACGCTCGAGATAGACAAAGCCGAGCTAGCGGCCGCTCGTGACGAACAACAGATTCTGGTAGATCAAGCTGACGCAATTCTAGAATCACGACTTGCAGAGGCTGCTGTGTTGGCAGATCGAGACGCTGATCTGGCAGCGCAGATAACTGCAAATACAGATGAACTGGCGTCGCGCGCTGCTCGGCGGTCATCTTCTTCGTCTACTAGCTTTAATTCACCAACAGCAGGTGAGATCGTCACAGTTCAGGGCATTGCGGTGCATGTATCAATTGCTGATCGACTGGATTCCCTGCTGGATGCAGCACGGGCTGATGGGGTGAATTTGGCAGGTTGGGGTTATAGAGACTCTCAACGCCAGATTGAGCTCCGCATGAAGCATTGTGGCACCAGCGATTACGCAATCTATCAAATGTCTTCCTCTACTGATAGTTCTGAGTGGGTGGTTTACAAA
>JAHDFH010000001.1:64183-132539 GCA_020628305.1 Acidimicrobiales bacterium
GCCCTGGAGCCTCTCAGCATGAAAGAGGCTTAGCGATCGACTTTACATATAACGGAGGCTCAATAGGTTCCCGTTACAACGCCGGCTACCGCTGGCTCGCAGCGAATGCCTCAAACTATGGGCTTTACAACCTGCCGTCGGAGCCATGGCACTGGAGCACCACAGGTAACTGATAGGCTTCACAGCATGCGCAAGCGTCTTGTTGTGATAGCTATGGTTCTACTAGCAGCTGTTGCTATCGTCAACGTCTTTGTCGTATTTACTAGCCGAAACGAGATTCCTGTCTCAAATCTGGTAACCGGTGATTGTTTAGCTGAGTTCTATACAGACCCGACGCAGCGCGTCGTGGAACCTGTTGTCTGCTCAGTTGACCATGTCCAGGAAGTAGTTGGTGTTTTTCCTAAAGCTTTCGACGAAACCGTTGCTGATTATCCGAGCGACTCTTCGTTGCAGGCCGAGTTGTTTAACCTATGCGTTCCGGCTTTCAACGAATACACAAGTCTTGACTATGAGACTGCAGAATTTCAGATTATTGGGGTTTATCCTGATGAACAGGCTTGGGAATCTGAGCAAAGAGCGCTTATATGTTTGGCTGAGCGTTCAGATAAGACTCTTATCGAAGGGACTCTCGCAGCTTTCTCAACGTAAATGTTAGATCACTAGAAGGTCTCTGGCGCCGGTATCTGAAGAAGGGTGACGTAGCTTACTCATAGCTCGTGCCTCAATTTGGCGGATACGTTCACGGGTTAGCTGGAAATGCTCGCCAACCTCTTCCAAAGTTCTAGGTTCGCCCCGATCTAGTCCAAAGCGCAGCTTTAAAATCTCACGCTCTCGCTCATCCAGCGGAGACAACAGTTTGGAGATTTCTTCAGGGAGTAGTGCGCTCGCCGCTGATTCGAAAGGCGACTCCGCGCCACGATCCTCAACAACGTCTCCAAGTTCAGCGTCGCCATCTTCGCGAAGAGGCTCAGATAGAGAAACAGGTTCTGAAGCGAACCGTAGTGCCTCAGAAACCTTATCTTCTGGCATCTCGACTTCGGTGGCCAGTTCGGTCAAAGTGGCAGGGCGACCGTGCTTAAGCTCCAACCGGGCTCTAGCTTTTTGGAGTCTAGTTAAAGTATCTCCAGCGTGAACAGGGAGGCGGATAGTGCGTCCGGTATTTGCAATGCCACGAGTTATCGCCTGACGAATCCACCAAGTGGCGTAAGTTGAGAACTTGAAACCCTTGCGCCAGTCGAATTTTTCAACAGCGTGCATTAGTCCAAGGTTGCCTTCTTGGATCAGGTCTAGAAGGGGAAGGCCGGAAGCTTGATACTTCTTAGCAATAGAAACAACGAGCCGAAGGTTTGACTGCACGAATGCACGTTCGGCATCACGGCCTTTGCGGACTGCTCGTTTGTGTTCACGCAATTTAGCTTGATCGGTGTCGCTCTCCACTTCTAGCGCAGTGGAGGCTTCTTTGCCCGCTTCGATAGCTTTGGCGAGACGAACTTCGTCGCTCTTTGTTAGCAGAGGGTACTGACCTATGTCAGTCAGATAAAGTCTGACCAAATCTTCTTCGTCACGTTCAACGCGCTCTGAAGCCAAATCGGTTCCTCTCTTGCTTGCGGGTAGATATCGAACGATATCCACTCAGTTGGGGATAAACACACAGAACGACCAAGAATTTGGCTAGTTTTGAACACTAGATGAAACAGCTTCCGATTCCAGAGCCAGGCTCATTCAAGGCCGAACTCTACGTGTCTGAACACCTACACGATCTATTTGTTGGTGACATTCGAGCATCGAGCAAGTTGCGTGGTGGGCGCACAGCAGCACTAGCAGCGCTACAAAGCCTTGACGAAGATGCATATGTACAGCATCGACAGGTTGTCTTTCCAGCTGCAAAGCGCCATGACTTTGTTGTGCCAGCATACTTAGGGGCTGGGTTGCTTTCGCTGGAAGAGGTATGGAAAGCCACTAAAGGCTATTCGGATAATGCAAAACGCGTGATCAGAGCTGAGCTTCTTGAAGTCGAGTACGCCCGCCACTGGTATATGACATACAGCAGTCAGTTAGCTGATGGTTTTAGAGCTGAGTTTAAAGAAACTGATTTGGTAAATGATTCTCTTGACAGTTCAATGGGCTGTGTTGAACTTACCGTAAGTGAGCTTGTTGAGGATGGTTGGCTGTCGTCGCAACAACTTGAGTGGTTCATAAGTCTGTGGGTGGGTGCGGGCAAAACTTTGCAATCAGGTATTGATTTTATGACCCAGCATTTGATTGGCGAAGATTCGGCTGCAAATACCTACATTTGGCAAAAGGTTTCAGGACTGCTGAATCAAGACCCGTTCAGACTCACGAGATGGGAAGTTGAGCGGCAGGCTCAAGGGCTATGCGCAAGCTGTGAACTTTCAGCAGCGTGTCCGATTGAAACAGAGTTGAAGCTGCCTGAACTAATATCCAAAGAACCAGGAGCAGCATCTTCTAGGGTCTCTAGCTCTTTAGATACCGTCGAAGTTGACGCTGTACTAATAACCACTGAACATTTATCTGGAGCGCAAGCAGGAATAGTTAACCCTGATAAGCGCTGCATATTTGTGTTTGACGAAAACCAAGCAGGCAAGCGCAGCGCAAAGCAAGCTATCTTCTGGCTTGAGTCGCTAGCTGAACTAGCTTTAATTAGCCCGTTGGAGATATACAGAGGAGATCTAGGTTCGGTGTTGGAGCTTTACAGGCGTGATGGGATCTCCGTAGCGGCTAATCAAAGGTTGGGGCACCAGGAGCAGAGCTTGCTTTTGGGCCATGTCTCGCAGGTTCATCCTTGGCCGTGGCTTGTGGAGCCCAACGACGGCGATTGCTCTACCTTTGAAGCGTGGACTCATAGCCACAAAATTGGCGTGGGAAGCGATTTAATTTAACCCCAATTTTGGGGTTTGAAATTTTATTATTGCTGTACGCTAAAGAATCGGAAACATCTAGAAAAGAGGCCAAGGTGTCGTCTCAAAGTCCGATTAAATGTCAACCAGAAGCGTGGAGCGGGGGAGATACTCTCCTGGCGAAGGCTGTTGCTCGGCCAATGGTCAGATTCATGCGCCAAGAAGCAGCCTCAGGGGTTCTGCTGCTTATAGCTACTGCCGCAGCCTTGCTGTGGGCAAACTTTGGGGGTGACTCCTACGGAGATTTCTGGCATACCAAATTAAAGCTTTCCCTAGGCGAGACTGAGATCCTCTATGAGACTCTTGGTCATCTAGTGAACGATGCTTTGATGGTGATCTTCTTCTTCGTAGTTGGTCTAGAAATCAAACACGAACTAGCTGAAGGTGACCTAAAGGATCCTCGAGTAGCCGCTCTGCCCGCAATCGCAGCGCTTGGTGGAATGCTGGTTCCTGCCGTACTGTATTTCGCCATCAATGCTTCGGGTGAGGGATCTGGCGGTTGGGGAATCCCAATGGCAACAGACATTGCCTTCGCCTTAGGCGTGCTTGCTCTTATGGGGCCACGAGTGCCACAAAAGCTCAAATTGTTCTTGCTCACATTAGCCATCGTGGATGATATCGGTGCAATTCTTGTGATCGCTGCTTTCTATACATCTTCAATTGCATTCGGATGGCTCTCACTTGCAATGGCTGGTGTCTTGCTAATCATCCTTATGCGTCGTCTGGACGTTTGGTACATACCGGTTTATGTCCTTGTTGGGGTTGTTATTTGGTACGCAACGCTAAAGTCTGGCGTTCACGCAACCATTGCAGGTGTGGTTCTGGGTCTGCTCGCACCAGCTAAGCCTTTGGTGGGCAAGCATCCTTACCGGGCAGTAGAGGACATGCTCAGCGGCGATAAAGATCACGAAACCATAGACCCTCTTGATGTTCGCGAGGCGAACTGGCATGTTCGGGAGACAGTGGCTGTAACTACACGTTTAACGCATCTGCTGGCGCCTTGGACCAGCTTTGTAATTATTCCCCTGTTTGCGCTGTCAAACGCCGGCGTAGTACTTTCATCTGACTCAATTAGCGCGGCTCTTTCATCATCTGTTGCTCTAGGCATTGTGTTAGGTCTAGTGATTGGCAAGCCGCTGGGAATTTTCTTGGCGACCTGGATTGCGGTAAAGCTTAAGATTGCGACTCTGCCTAAGGAACTAAGCTTCTCCCATGTTCTTGGTGGAGGAGCAGTCGCAGGTATTGGCTTCACCCTGTCGCTCTTTATTGCCCGTCTGGCATTCGAAGAGGAGGCAGTGCAGATACTTGATGAATCAATCATGGGTATCCTCGCAGCTTCAGCAGCAGCGACCTTGCTTGGGTTTATCCTCCTAAGTCGTGCTTCCAAGAAGACTAGACCAGGCGTTGCAGAGTCAAGCGTCTAGAACGACTAGTAGGCGGTAGCTCCAGCGATTTCGCAGATCAAATCGCCCTGCACATCATCGTAGAGCACAGCATCTGAGCTTCCAGTTTCGCCTGGGCTTAATAGATCGAAGAATGCGGTACCGTTGCCAACCACTGTGTTGTTGCTAACGAACCTGACATCAACTAAAGCGGTCTCGATATCTTCAGATAGTGGGTTTGTAAGCTCCACTTGTGCGGTCCAGTATTGGCTTCCAAAGCTCTCTTCGACAGAGCATGCGGTGATAACAGCTGTTGCTTCAACAGCCAAGCTATTGGCCTCGAAATCAGCAAAGAAATCTATATCTTCCTCGATCGGAGACAAATCAGGTTCTGCAACTGCAATCTCGTTTGCCACTGCTTCGAAGTTGTCGCTGGCGACGCTTTCAAGCAGTAGGGATCCGTCAATTTCCTGGGCGATTGCATCAATCCAGTCTTCAAATTGTTGTAGCTCTTCATCATCGATTGCCTTGAGGATGTCGACTGCCATGTAGGTTATGGTCGGAACGCCACCGATGTACCATTTGCCATCTCGTTCAACTGCGTGGAATCCCAGTTGCTTCATATCGTCGAAAATCTCGTCCAACTTCAGCTGATCAGCTAAGGGGTTTTCCCCAAGTCCAAGATCACATTGAACATCATCTATTGGTTCACCAAAGACTGTTCCAGTCACGACCAAACAGTCCTCTTCCACCAGCGCTTCAAAGTTGATATCTCCTTCAGAGCTCGTGGCTGTAACCAATGCGTTTTGAGCTTTTAGGTTTATGTCTGCTTTGCCATCAAAGAATTCTTGATCCACCTCGAAAGAGAAGTCGATCACAGCGGAGCTATCGTTTGATTCAATCAGCAGGTCAAACGTAGTAGGTACTCCGTCAATAGCACCTTCACCGGTGGCGCTAAGTAGATTTTCACGAAGTTCCACATTGGCTGTGAAACCTGGTGCAGTTATATCTGCTGTCATCGCTGTTAGCCAAACCTGGGTGCGCCCGTCTCTGTTCTCTGACGCTGATTCGAATTGAACATCCCAGTCGAATCCGGATTCAGCTTTGAAATTGAGCACTTGAGATTCGACGTCCAGAGCATCACCTGCAAGCAGACTCCAGTAATTGTAAACAGCTTTGAATTCAGCTGGATCAAGCGTTGCCATCACAGCTTCCATACGTCCTTGAAGGAGGAGCTCCATCATCTGGTTCATGGCTTCTTCTGGAGAATCAGCTCCAGCCGGTTGAAGACGGCGAGCGTAACTGGGCTCTATGGCGCCTTCATCAACGCGTATGTACTCAGCAATGGTATGGCCAAGGCTCAAGAAGTAGCTTCCAGATTCTTTCACCACCATCATTCTTAGTGGTTCATTGTTGATGGTGCTCTCACCATCTTCGATAGTTTCAACCGAAAGTGGACCGAACGTCACTTTGGATGTAGCGGGTTCAGTTCCGGGGGATTCTTCACCAAGTAGAAGTGCAGCTTCATTTTCGTCGAAAGTAATTGTTAATTGACCGTCTATAACTGTCACTTCGTACAGCTCGTCAGTTTCTTCGAAATACTGTCTGGTTTCAAATTCAAAGGGGCGAGTCACTTCGATCTTCAAAGCATCACCAAGAGAGATCTGGTCTCCGTTGAGAGTGTCTGATTCAAACACCCCAAGGCGAACAAGTTCGCCAAACAGAGCTGTTTGCGGCTTAACCCATGCTTCGTATTCCGAGGGGGCGATAGTTTGCAAGACTCCAAGTGGATCTTCCTGGCCCAGTGCTTCAAAGAAGGCTTCTCCAGCTGCTTCTGGGGTGGCAAAGCCATCAGCCGTATCGTCTAGAACAGAAAAGTTCAGGACAACAGCGACCCCGGCGATGAGGGCAAATATGGCTACGACCAGAGCACCGCGCCTAAGCAGCTTGCCTGAATCATCATCATTTGGCTGTGAATACGGATCGATTGGCGGGGTATAGGGGTCGGGGGTTGTTTGAAAATTGCTCACTACTGCTCCCTCTTTGAGTACGTAACAATCGGCCTTTAACGCCTAGACCTTAGCGCAGTAATAGCAGCTGTGTAGGTAAGAAATAGTGCCAGGCAGATAGCTGGGCCAACCTGGATCCCAGAGAACAGCAAAACAACTAGTCCTGTTATCCCCAGAATTGTGATACAAGCCGCAACGACTCGTCGCCCAACTTTGGCTAAACCAGCCAACCAAAGGCATAGCGAAGCGATGGCAACGGCTGGCAGCATAAGCCAAACCGCTTCGATCATTGCAGCCACATTGTTGTATGAAGGACTAAAGATAATTGCTGCGTCTAGTACTTCAAAGCTGCTTCTGCCTCTAGAACCGGTGGTGAACCAAGTCAGAAACATTGCGACGATTTGCCCGCCGAGAGTAGCTGTAGCTAGCGCAAACCTGCTCTTATCTAGTGGTTGTGGTTGCAAGGCTGTCTCCTGGGAGGACCTCGATCTCGGCGTTAGTGTTAGTGCCTGGAAGTATCGAGTTTGGTCCCAATACGCTAACACTGACTTGCGAATCAACCAGGTCTAGTCTCGAAACAGCCCCATTCGCCTCCATCAGGTAAAGCTCTTCATGTGCTGTGCCAATGGCAACCAGCTGGTCGAGATCTCGGTCTAGCTTAAGCTCTTGAGCTTGCCAACCAGATTCATCGACCGCTGCCAAGCCTCGCAGATCAGCGCCGCAGTAGTCGCCGTAAACATAGACTCCTTCAAGCGGTTTCAAAACTTGTCCATCAATTCGGCGAGAGATTATCTCACCACGGTAGATATGGCCACCAACTACAGAACAGTTGCCCTCGCCGGTTTCGTAGGTGAATATTGGGGCGATCCAGTCCTGAGCTTCAGTATCAGATTCTGTTTTCTCGATACCTTCGTACGCATCCCAGCCCAGATTTGCTCCTTTGCCACGTGACAGTGCATTGTCCAAGAGGTTGATCTCTTCAAAGCTGTTGTCTCCAACGTCAGCTATCCACAAGTCACCATTGGCTGAATCAAACGAGAACCTCCAAGGATTGCGAACCCCGTATAGCCAGATCTCGGCTAACCCAGCATCTGAGTTGCTAACAAAGGGGTTGCTCGCTGGGATTGCATAAGCCTGATCACCGATCGTCTCTGGATCTATCCTCAGAATTGATCCTAATAGTGTTTGCGTGTCTTGGGCCGTACTGGCATCATCGCCACCATCGCCGAGGGCAATGTACAAAAAGCCGTCTCGCCCGGTTTGAATTTGACCTCCATTGTGGTTGTTTGCTGGCTGATCCACGCGCAGGATTTCCCTTTCAGAGTTAGGGTCTGCTACATCGCCCACCATTTTGAACTCGGAAACTACTAAGGCGTCGTCTGTGGTGTAGCTGAGATAGATTTCGTTGCCATTTGATGAGAACTCGACACCCAGTAGGCCATTTTCGAGTTCTTGCGAAACTCGCCTGGAAAGGTCAATGACTGGCTCTGAAACTGGTTGAAAATACTCTGCTTCGAAGATTCCGTTTCTGCCTCGAGATCCGAAATCAACAACTGAACGACGAACCTGGATGACTGTACCTTGTCGCTCTGTAAACCAGAGCGAATCATCCCCGGTTCTAACCGCCAGGTCCGTAGGAAAATCTAGTTCGAAAAGTACGTTCGCAGCGAGCTCGGTTTCGGCGAATTCAGGATCAACCGGAGATGTAGTGACAGTAGGCTCAATTTCTTCAATCGAGCCAATAGTCACTTCTTCTGGGAGGGTGTCTTTTGTTTGAGTATCTTCAGCTGAACATGAAACACCAGCTGCAAGACCGACGGTCACAATCACCCCAGCCAGAGTTAATTTCGAGCTACCCATATATCTAGGTTAGCAAGACCGCTTCTTTGCGCCTCGTTGAAACTATGATCGGTGAAGATGATTAACCCAGTGAAAAAACTTCTGGCTGATCCAAAACTGCTTCGCTACGGTGCGGTTTCGGTGTTCAATCTTGCAAGTCATCAGTTCTTCTTGGCACTCGGGCAACAAATACTTGATTTAGAGCCCACCAAGGCAAACCTGTTAGCAGCGACTATCACAGCGATACCGGCTTTTTTCCTTTCACGTAATTGGGTGTGGCGTGCACAAATCACGCAAGGCTCGATGCGCAATGAGGCAGTTTGGTTCTGGGTTATTGCTTTGTTGGGGTTGATCATTTCAACGATTGTGGTATTTATTGTTTCCAGAACCGTTGAAAGTTGGTTGGCGATCCAAGCAGCAAGTCTCTTTGGGTACTTTTTGGTGTGGATTGGCAAGTTCTTTGTGCTTGACCGCTTGTTCTCAAAGACCTGAAGCTGTCAGTGTGCTCGACTACCATCTGTTCAGTGAATTATTCTGCTGACGATATTTCTTTCGACTCGCTTGGAGCAGGCGATAAAGATTTTCTGATTTTCTGGGCGCATGGCTGGGGTCACAACAAGAAGGCTTTCTCACAAGTCGCTGAATCCTTACAAGGGGTTGCAGATTCTATTCTCATTGACTTACCTGGCTTCGGTGATTCTCCCAAGCCTGAATCGGTTTGGGGTGTCGATGAGTATGCAAGCTCAATATGTAGCTTTGTAGACGAACGGTCCAAAGGTAAGAAGGCTATTTGGGTTGGTCATTCATTTGGTGGGTCGGTCGGGGTTGGATTGGCCGGTAGTTTTCCAGAAACCTTGGATGGTTTGGTGCTCGTCGCAAGCGCTGGCCTTCGAACAGAGCGTCCCCTTGCTCAAAGGGTCAAAGTTTGGATTCGAGTTAGAACATTCAAGTTACTCAAGAGAATTTTCAACTTGTTGGGTCGAGACACAGATTCTCTATATGCGAAGTTTGGGTCGCCAGACTACAAACAGTCAGGCGAGATGCGGCAAATACTTGTTAGAACACTAAATCAAGACCTATCAGCTGCTGCTCAAAAAATTAGTTGCCCGACTGTGATCATTTATGGTGAGAAAGACACAGCAACACCTCCTGCAGTTGGACAGCGTTACTCGACCTTGATTGATAACTCAGAATTTGTAGTTCTAGATACGCTAGATCACTACACGCTGCTCAGCACGGGGCGACATCAGGTAGCGAAACGCATCAAACAGCTAATAGAAGGGCTTTGATATGGAACTAGTTGGACTGCTAGCAATCGCTGCCTTTGGATACTTTAGCTATCGCAGGTTGCTCAGCTACCTGCATATTCTTCAGCAAGACGATTACAACAATAAAAGGTTTATTAGTTGGCTCATTTCATCTAAGTCTTTCGATAAGTACCTGTCACTCGTCCTGGTGCTGCTGGCTGTAGTTTTTTATACGGCTGGATTCAAAACCGAGGCAACAGCTGCGGCTGCAATAGTGTTCCTAGGTTTCGCCTTTATTCAGAATGATCCAACAAAGAAGGCAAAGAAAAAGCTGGTTTTGACTCAGCGAGCTAAACGCATTCTTTACACAGGTTTGGCACTCACTACGGTCTCACCCGTTACCTGGTTGACTTTGCACAGCTTCTGGCTATGGGTTGTAGCGGTTCAGCTTATCCCGCTGCTTCTATGTGTAGGCAACTGGCTACTCAGGCCGTATGAGGCAAAGATTCAACAAGGATTTAGACAACAAGCAGTTGACCGTCTCAACCAAGTGTCTCCAACGGTGGTGGCTGTTACAGGCTCCTATGGTAAGACTTC
This sequence comes from Acidimicrobiales bacterium, assembly GCA_020628305.1. Lineage (GTDB taxonomy): Bacteria > Actinomycetota > Acidimicrobiia > Acidimicrobiales > SZUA-35 > JAHDDW01. The sequence goes on from JAHDFH010000001.1 coordinate 74,176, forward strand.
GGTTAAGCACATGATGGGGCATGTCCTGGGCCTCAATGCTAAAGCAGTTGTTACCCCCGGCAGTGTTAACACAGATATGGGTGTAGCCCGAATTCTTAGAGAAGACTTGCGGGATGACACAGAATTCTTTGTGACAGAGATGGGAGCTTATGGAGTTGGCTCCATAGCTAGGTTGTGTCGCTTTACTCCGCCACACATAGGCATTATTACCGCCATTGGTCCCGCTCACTTAGAACGATTCGGGTCTTTAGAAAACACAGCAAAAGCCAAGTTTGAGCTAGCAGCTGCAGTTCTAGAAAAGCCCGAAGGCCGAATGATCTTGCACGAAAACGTTATGCAGTATGGCAATGCCTTTGACTTTATTGCTGAAAATTCTGATCGTCTGGTGATTGTGGGCGAGGGGCCAGCCAGTCACGTAAGAATTGATTCACGCTTGCAAACCAAAGAGGGCATGGAGATTCAAGTGGCCTGGAGCGGTGCCACCTATTCATTAAGAGCGCCGCTTTATGGCTTTCATCATGGTGACAATATGGCAACGGCGTTCGCTGTTGCTGTGACATGTGGGATAGATCCTGACAAGGTAGTAACCGCTTTACGAAGTGCGCCTCAGATTAAACATCGCCTTGAAGTGAAAAAGCAGCCCGGAAGTGCCACATATATTGACGATGCATTTAACTCCAACCCCAAAGGGTTCGTTGCTGCCTTGGAATTAATGGCCCTTTTAGCAGAAGGTGAGGGACGAGCAGTTTTGGTAACGCCTGGAGTGGTTGAGCTTGGAGATGAGCACGATATCGTCCACGCTGAACTCGGTCATGAAGCGGCTAAAAACGCTGACGTAGTTCTAGTGGTCAACCCATCCCGCATTCCATCGTTTAGACAAGCCATCGATGCGGTCGGTGAAACGGAAGTACACGAGTTTGAAACCTTCGCAGAAGCAAGTGATTGGCTGGTCGCAAACACCATAGGCGGCGACGTTGTTCTGCTGGAGAACGATCTCCCTGACCTGTTTAACGACACGCTCAATATTTAGCTTGCGGGTGGGTGTCGCTTGCAGCGCATCGCCCTCAGCTATAATTCACACAGGGTCTATTTCTTTTAAGGAGCTCTCGTGAAGAGAATTGCGGTATTTTTTGGCGGTATTTCGCCTGAGCATGACGTCAGCGTCATAAGCGGAATGCAAGTAATGGATGCACTCGACCCATCTAGCTATGACGTGATACCGGTCTATATCGCTACCAGCGGCCAATGGTATACAGACCCAACTCTGCGCCAAAGAGAAACCTATCTTCCTAGCGCTGAACAGTTTGCCAATATGCGCAAGGTGTCGCTCGATCTGTCTCGTGCTGGCAAACCACGCCTTCTTACCACTGAGAAGAAATTGTTCGGATCTCAAGAAGCAAGTATCGAATTTGATGTTGCTGTTTTGGTGTTCCATGGCTTGATAGGTGAAGATGGCAATATTCAAGGTGTGTTCGAAACAGCCAACGTTCCCTACACCGGCATGAGAACTAAGGCCTCTGCGATCACCATGGATAAAGTCGCAACGAAGCGAATCATCGATGAGGCGGGCGTGCCAATCCTTGATTACCGTGTTATACCTAGACCTCGACGTGGCCTCATAGTTACTCCAGAAGAGCTTCAAGCTCAAATTGGTGATTTTGACTTCCCATGTTGTGTTAAGCCAAACCATCTTGGGTCCAGCATTGGTGTGGCTAGAGTTGAAAATGTTGAAGAGCTTTCTGAAGTGTTGCCTGAGATCTTCGCATTCGACGATACAGCATTGCTGGAGCCATTTGTAGAGAACTTAGTGGAGATGAATGTAGCTGTTAAACGCAGCGGTGGCGATGTTGTGACCTCAGCAATTGAGCGCCCTAAGTTCTCAGATGAACTACTTGATTTCAAAGACAAGTACATGAGCGGCAGTGGAGGTAAGACCGGCCAAAAAGGTGGTGCAAAAACTCCGGGGCAGTCATCAGAAGGGATGCTCTCGCTGACGCGCGAACTTAACCCCGAACTGGGCGATAAAGATCAACTAATCAGGGATATGGCGGCAAAGGTATTCGAGCAGCTCGATGGCTCTGGAGCTCCAAGACTAGACTTCATTTCTAATGGCGAAACAGGAGAGATTTGGTTCAACGAACTCAACCCAATTCCTGGCTCGTTTGGCTTCTTTCTCTGGGAGGCTGCAGCCAAGCCAGTACTTTTCGCAGAACTTTTGGATGAACTAATCGCAGAGGCTATTGAGTTGCATGCAGGTAGGCAGTTGCCTAAAGATCCAACACCAGAAGCGGCTCGACTCTTCAACAAACGATAAATTATCTGACACGAGCTAAACGAAGACCGAGTCGACGCTTTCGGCGAGCCTTGGTGTTGGCGTCTCTAGCCAACATAGCGCCAGCAATCATTAGCGAAGAACTCACAACAAGAGTCATTGTTATAGGTTCACCTAGAAGCAAGACAGCCAACAGAACAGTGGTTGGAATCTGAATGTACAGAGACATCGTGGCAGCAAGAGTGGAGTATTTTCCGATTGCTCTTTGATAAAGGTGATAGTAGACAGCGGTTGATATTACAGCAAGGAAGAGGATGGCAAGATAGTGCTCAGTTTGCGGGTTGGCCACGGCAGTACCAGTTGCGACTTCCGCAGCAGCGAACGGCAGTACACACAAAGTCAGAGTGAGCGAGAAGTAGAAAGTCATAACTTTAGTGCCGATATGAGGGTGTTTTTCTTGTGCTGTGCGAGAAGCAAAACCATACATCGCATAGAGAACGACCGAAGTGAGCAGTATCGCCACCCCAGCGATCGGAAGTTCTGATGTTTCGCCAGCGAAGCCCGTGAGCCCAACGACTCCAAGTAGGCCGAGGCCCATACTGCTAACGTTTCTTGCACTCAGCTCAGCTTTGTTCTGTGAAGCATAGTAAGCGAGCGTAATTACCGGGACGAGTGCAAACATGGCGGGGACGATTGCAGCGGGAACAAGGTCCATCCCAACAAAGCTTGTCATAACACTTAGACTCCCGACAACGGATACCCCCAGCAGAGACTTGAACTCGCCTAAGTTGATTCCAGACTTGGGAGTGAGTATTGCTGTTGCGAGAAGGACTCGGATGAACAGAGTTGTAGCCACGCCGAACTCTTCGAAACCAAGCTTGGCTACTGGCGCTCCACTTGAAGCAAATGCGACCATAATGATTAGGGCTCTGCCACGAAAATCCATTCTGGAGATTTCGTGCGAAACAGCTAGAAACTGTAGCGAAAATTTGGCAGGATTTTATTCAGCGATCGTCTGGTTCGAGGTGTTCACAGCAGCGTCGGCTTCAGTTGCTGTTGTGTACCAAACTCCGGCAGCGACGATGCCGCATAGGAGTAGCCCAAAAAGCATTGAAACGGCCAGTCTGGAGCCTTGATCGCGGCCAACGATCGAGATAGGTTCGAATTTGTACGCCATTTTGCCTCGCCTTTACAAGCCCAATATTACCACTTGGGTCAATATTTACGCCTTCGCTAGGGTTTATTCGGCTTCTTCTGTCGAATGAGGTCCTGGGCAGGGGCGGTTCTCTGGATCATCTGATCCTTCACCGGTCGCTCCAGGAGTGAAATTGGGGTTGGCGCAGGCTAGAAGGAAGTCAAAATCGATCTCTGTTTCGGCTCCTGATTCAGCCGCTTCTCGTACGTGTTCTGCCCATTCAGCGTTAGCTTCGGTAGACATATCTTCGCCGCTGAGCGTAGCCCGTTCGTGGTATATGACCAATTCAAGCTCTTCTTGGGTCAGAGCGTTTAGCTGTGCAGGCATTTGACCAAGTGTTCCAGATACTCGGCGATTGCCATCTGTACGCTCAGCGCCATAAGCTTCTCCGTTGATTGCTCCTGAACCCCGAGCGACGTGGACCATCATGTCGATAGCTTCCGGAAAGGTTTGAAGCACCTCTCCATCTGAAAGCTGGTAGCCGGAACCGCCACCACCGTTAGCCCCGTGGCATCCGGCGCAACCTGCGGCAACATAAATTTCTGCTGATTCAACAACTAGCGGATCTTCTGTTTCAGGCTGTTGAAGAGTCCCAGCTAGGCCATATGCCCAGACAGGGGCTGCAAGCACAACGGGCATGGCCCAGAATGGTATTTTCTTGCGAGAAGTGTAAGCCTTTATGTATTCGGGCGTTGGTTTGCTTGGCTCTGGTTCTGGATCAAGATAGGGAAGGTCTGCAGTTGGCACAACTGCTGCAGCAGTAGCAGGAGTCGCTGCAGTAACTGCTGTTGAAGCAGCGGTATCGGCTGCAGGGGCGTCGGCTTCAGCTGGCTTGCCAGTGGCCTTGCTCTTTGCTGCTTTGCTTCTTTTCAGAAGATGTTCAGGTATTTCGCTCAACGTCTGCCTCTTGTGTATAAACCTTCCGCCCAAGAGGCTACCGCGCTGGGCGATTCAATGCACAACATTCGCTTCTGAATCGCGGCATAAGGAACGGTGCAGATCCAGCTGACCAACTATCTGGCAAAGCTTTCCGGTGGCCCGGTTGTCACCGTGAAGTTGTCGAACCGGGCATAAGTGGTCTTGCTGGGGGCCCAATCTTGTGTACTGCCGCCATAGAAGGACGAGTAAAGGAATACATCTACGTTAAAGTCGCCACTGGTGCGCCACAGAATGTCTTTCTCAAGTAGTCGGTGCTCACCATCGACCCAAATTTCAACTTCCCCATTTGAGACGTTCTTGTCATTGATTTTGACCCGCTCAACGATTCTGTACCATTGGCCGGCTTCGTAGCGACCGCTAATTGGGTAGCCAACGCCATAGATTGTTGGACGGTTGGGGTGGTAGGCATAAACCGTGAGTTCGCCATCTGGGCGCCACATGAGTCGGGCTGAGAAACCGTCAGTTCCATCAGCACCTTTGCCTCCCGTTGGGTGGGTGCCGCCAGCAAGCCCTGGAAGCTTTCCCCCTTTAACCCATTCCCAGCCTGGCTCAAAGAAGACGTCGTAGGTGAGATAGAGCTCGTCTGACCCGGGAAGGTTCTTGGTAGGGGCACTGACACGCGGCGAACCCTTTTCATAGGGGGTGTAAGCCTGTTTGAGGTATCCGTCTTCGATTGTTAGGGCTTCGTTTGCTGCAAGGTGGTCAAACTCGTAGCCGAAAAGTCTGGCAAAAAGGTCCTCTGTTACGGGGCCTGAAACAGTTTCGAAATCGACACTGAAGATGGTTTGAGAGCTGGGGGAGGTAGGTGGTTTCGGAGCGGTCGAGCTTGCTGTGGTTTCCTTACTCGTCGACGTAGTTGTTTCCTCAGGTAGGGGTTCTGTGGTTGTTGGCTGAAATAGTGTTGTGGCTGAACGAGTCTGGATTGCTGGCCGGATAGTTGAGCTGGCAGTTATTAGCTGTTCAGACGTCTCTTCGGTAGAGGTCGAGGCTGGGGTGCAACCGAAAGCACAGAGCAAAGCAATACTGATTGCTAATTTGTAGAACCTTGGTTTCATACGCCGCCCTTGCAATCAGTTTAGACGATCTGCGCCAATAGATCCATGAAGATGGTTCTATTGGCCCTGTGGTGCGGGGCAACTTCACATGGAGCAAGCTGAAGCAAAATACTTACGCGAAGATCGCTCACTTTCAATTCAGAACTAGTAGATTATTCATGGCAGTATTCACTGAGTATTCTTTTGGGTCACCTGTGGTTGCATTTATCTCCTCGCTAATAATTTCATTTCTCATGACGGGTGCCATCTTTTGGTACGCCAAGCGACGCCCCGTAGGAACCCCGCTGACATGGGGCGAAGCGATGCTTGCATCGGCGTATGTTTTCTTCTTAGTTTTCGTTATCTATGGTGTCGTTCCTCATCAGTGGTTAACTTGGGCTGAGAACGAGCAAGGTTGGCGCCCCGACAGGCTCTTCTTCGGCTGGGGCGACATTGTGAAGCCCAAAAGTCAGGGCGGGTGGTTTCCCTTCGACATTACTTACCGGGCGATCTCAGACACGGTGGCCGTTGTAATATACGGCATTTTCTTAAGTGGTCAGATCTGGGTGTGGGCAAAATGGCAGAACCGTGGCGATGATTCCAAAGCTAAAGCTGCGTTGGTGAAGAAAAGCACTTACGGCAGACCTTTGGTAAAGCAGGGCTAAGGCATGGCCGTTACGGATGCTAACCCTCCACTGCCGGAATTTAGGGACGACTATCTCCTGGTTGAGGTAGATAAGGACTACCTATCTAAAGCGGTTAAGCCCAAGCAGTTCATTCATATCGATCAGTCGGAGTGTATTGCCTGTGAGGGTTGCGTGGATATTTGCCCTTGGAAGTGTATTCACATGCAGCCAGTTGACGTCATAGAGGAAAGCTACGGCGTTGCTAAACCAGGAGAAGACCCTGGTGATGCGTTTATATTCACTATTGACGATGATGTCTGCACGCGTTGTGCGCTCTGTGTCGATCGTTGTCCCACGGGCGTGATTATTTTAGGAAAGATCGAAGAACCTAAGGGTGGGGGAGATTTGCATCAGAGAACTACCTCTTATGGTTACGGATACGGAATGCGGTTGACGTAAAAGCGTCACATTAGGAAACACACAAAGTAGGATTTGACTTACATGGCCAGTCCACAAGTTCAAAAAAAATCAATAGCGGAGAGAGTGAGCGACAGCGTAGGCTCTTTGAGTGATAACGTGCAAGGCTCTCAGGCCTGGAACTCTATTTTTCGTCCAGGCTCAGTCTTCCGCAAAGGCTACACAGACAGTCCTAGAAACCGTTCGTATGTGATTATGAACTCTGTTTTGTATCACCTGCATCCGGTGAAGGTGAAAAGGCACGCTGTCAAAGTGAGCTACACGCTATGTCTTGGTGGGTTGAGTTTTTTCCTCTTCATCTTGTTGACTATCACCGGCATCTTCCTGATGTTCTTCTATACCCCGGATGCCGCTAGAGCTTACGACGACACCTACACAATTGTCTCTGAAACGTCTCTCGGTTTGATGTTGCGAAATATGCACCGCTGGGGAGCCCATTTAATGGTTATTTCAGTTTTCTTGCATATGGCTCGCGTTTTCTATCATGGAGCTTACAAAGCTCCTCGAGAGTTTAACTGGGTGATTGGTGTCATTCTCCTCACTTTGACTCTCTTGCTATCTTTCACCGGGTATCTGCTTCCGTGGGATCAGCTTGCGCTTTGGGCAGTAACTGTGGGCACTAACATGATGGGCTTTACTCCAGTCATTGGTGACCAGGTTAAGTTCGTTCTTCTCGGCGGTTCGGTTATTGGCACAGAGACGTTGCTGCGTTGGTATGTGCTGCACGTACTGTTTGTACCGTTCGTGACGGTAATTTTCATGGCAATTCACTTCTGGCGTGTACGTAAAGATGGCGGCATCTCAGGACCGCTATAGGAGAACAATGGCCGACATTCCAGATCATCTCAAACAGCGTGCCAAAGCCGCTAAAGAAAAAGCAGAAGCGGCCAAGTCTGATTCTGGCGGTTCTGCCTCTGCGTCTGGTATCCCAGAACATTTACTGAAGCGCTCAAAAGCAGCGAAGTCAAAAGGTGATTCTCCATCTTCTGATTCTGTAGTTGCCTCAGCTGGCACCGCTCCGGCTGCAGGTGGAGGCGACACCGGTGCTGCCGCAATCCAAACCGGACCCGGTGGCCATACCCAAAGACTTCTTACAGTTGTCAAAGCAGGGTCAATTCAAGACATCAAGTCCAAACCACTAGATAAAGTCCACACCTGGCCGCATCTCATAGTGGTGGAATTTGGGGCAATGCTCGCAGTTACTGCGTTTCTGATCGTGTTCTCAATCTTCGTCAATGCTCCACTCCAACGTCTTGCTGATGTGAACGCTACGCCTAACCCTTCGAAAGCGCCGTGGTACTTTCTAGGACTTCAAGAGTTGCTCACGCTATTCCACCCTATGGTCGCTGGGGTAACCATTCCGGGAGTTGGACTTTTCGCTTTAATGCTTGCCCCATATATTGATAAAACAGTTAGCAACAAGCCTGAAGATCGTAAGTTCGCAATTTCCGTATTTACTTTCTTCATGATGTTCTGGGCAATTCTTTCAATAATCGGCTCTTTCTTTAGAGGCCCCGGTTTCAACTTTGTGTTCCCCTGGGAAGAAGGGATCTTCTTCGAACTCTAAGAGGGTGTGAATTATGGTAGTTTTTTATGCAGTAGGCGCAATAGTTCTTCTGGCTGTGGTTGCAGCTGTGGTTTTGTTTAGAAGGCAAGATCGCGAATTGGCCACCGGTTCTTTGACTGGAGTAGAGGCTGATCGAAAGAGAATAATTAGAGACAAAGGCGATCTCGAAGGTAAAGACTTTGAAACGCAGGCTCTCGAAAAACGCTCTCAAGAGCTAGCGCCAGCAGAGCCAGATGGGCCAGTTATCATCCCACCAATGGATCCCGACCAACTTGGTGAGGCAAGACGAGCCTTCCTCAACCGCAGCATCATTGGGGCTGCAAGCTTAGGGCTAGCGATGCTCGGTGGGGCTATTTTGAAAACCCTTTGGCCGAGTGCAAGTGGTGGATTCGGCGACAAAATTGTCGTTGGTAACGTTGACTCGATCAAAGAATCAATTCGCGACAGTGGAGGCTTCTTCTACTTTCCGCTTGGCCGGATGTGGATTACCGAGTATCCGACTTCAGCTGTTGTTAAGGCAGAAACAAGTTATGGTTTCTACCCTCAGGTAGAGCAGGGGCTAAAGGCTGGAGTGGTTGCTCTATTCCAAACTTGCCCTCACCTGGGCTGCCGAGTTCCTGAATGTGAAACATCTCAGTGGTTCGAGTGTCCATGTCACGGTTCGCAATACAACAGAGTTGGAGAGAAAAAGGGTGGTCCTGCTCCTCGAGGCATGGATCGCTTTCCCATGGAAGTTTCCTCTGATGGAGTGCTTACGGTTGATACTGGAACAATCATTCAGGGTCCACCTATTGGCGTAAACACAACTGGTCAAGAAGCGGAAGGACCAAATTGTCTTTCTGATGGTGGAGGTGAGCACTGATGGAAGCGCTTTTACTCCAAACAAACTACAGATCAATCGGCATTGCCTTTGCCCTGATAACTTTCATTGGCTTTGTTATCATCTTCTTCGCCAACAGTCGTAAAGCTCGTAAAGAAATCGGTAACGAGATTGAGCTTGCTGCCAACCGCAAAGAATATTACGACGACGAGGATATGGAAGGCCTGCGCCTTGATCGTTCTTTGTCCTTCGCTTTAGTGTCGTTGTTGTTCATTGCTCTGTCATTTGGTTTCTACATGATTGCCGAGCCAGGCCGCCAAGAAGGTGCGGTTCAAAACAAGATCGAGACTTTCCAAAGGCGCGGTGAGGACACCTACGTTAATGGAGCACAATGCGTCAACTGTCACGCAGCTGATGGCTCTGGTGGTGGGGCAGCGTATGTGCTCCAAGACGCTGATGGTCAATTTATAGCAAACGCTAACTGGATGGCTCCTGCGTTGAATAACGTGTTGCTTCGCTACTCAGAAGAAGAGATCACTTACATCCTTAACTTTGGTCGGAATGGCTCGCCGATGGCCGCATGGGGCACGCCTGGTGGAGGGCCGTTAACCTCTCAAGCTGTACAGAACGTTATTGAGTATTTGAAAACCCTTCAAGTCCAAAGCATCGAACCAACCGACATTGCAGCTGCCGGCAATGAGAACCCCGATAACAGCGAAAACGATTTGGACGACGAAGAATCTCAAAAGGCTCAGGAAGAAGCCGACCGTCTAACAGCTTCGGTTAGGGCTGAGGTTGATAGGTCGCTCGCCGATGGTGAGTTTGCGACGGTCGGGGAGGCCGTGTTTAACCTGGGACTGTACTCAGGGTTTGGAGCGGGATCCTATTCTTGTGCCCGCTGTCATACATCGGGCTGGTCGCTCGGAATTGATGCGTCCCCGAATGTTCTAGATGAAGGTGTGGCCGCCTGCGGTGGTGGGACGACCGGTATTGGGTTCAACTTGTGTGGCGGTTCGATCGAAACTCGCTTCCCCAATGACACTTGGAAGATGCCTGACGGCTCTTGGATGCCGCCCGAAGGCTTAACTAATGACGATGGCGAATCGATAGTTCTTACAATGGATGGTACTGAAATTGTTCTTGATGAACGAGGCCGCCCAGTCGATGCAGATGGTAACCCGTATCTTGTCTTAACTGATGGTTTGATTGATGCCCGCTCTGCGGCCCCTGCGGTGGATGAACCAGCTGAAGAGGATGAAATCATCGATGATGAGACTACCGCTGCGGTTGCTGCAGAAGTCGAAACAGGATCAGCTTTGCTCGGATTGGCTGGGGATTTAGCACAGTGTGACTTTGTTTCAGAGCTGTATACGCCCGCTGACGGAGCAACATATCCAGTGGATCCAGATTCTGAACCTGTGGTCGGTGAAGACGGTGAGCTCTCTTCACCTGAAGCTTTGAATCCTGATGATTTTTCAGAGCCTGTTTACACTTTGGATTCTGGACGTCTGGCAAGCGGTTGTGAAATTATCGAGATGCCGGAAAGAACTAGCGACGCCCACTATGACTTCATCTACGATGGGGCTAACGCCGGGCAAGGCTACGGAAATGGCGGCATGTCGAGCGCTGGTATGATGCCTGGTTTTGGCAAAATGCTACCTCCTGAGTACATCCAAGCAGTAGTCGACTATGAGCGAGGTCTTGAGTAATGGGTAACACTTTCCTGGCCTTCATCGATGGAGTTGATTTTAATATCTTCTTCAGAGGGCTCTTGTCCACTTTGACGATGTTCGTTGTTCTGTGCGGTGCTACTTACATGATCATCGCTACCAACGTTGGCGTTCGTAAAGGCATGTTAGTAGCATCAGCTGGATTCTTTGGCTGGATGTTTCTGATGGGAATAATATGGACCATTTATGGAGCGGGTTGGGTTGGAGCGACACCAACGTGGGAACTGGTTGAGATCAACCGAGGAGATTTAAGTGTCGCAGAGACTGAGGAATCTAACGCCCTTGCTGGAGTCGACCTCTCAGAGCTAGTAACGGAGCAAGACCCAGATCTTGCCCAGGCTCAGGCTTTAGAGATCTCTAGAACTCAAGATCTATCTGGCTGGGATTTTCTGCCAGCCTCTAACTCCACTCGAGGCGAAGCCCAGTCATCAGTCGATGAATACCTTCTCGAAACAGGTGCCTACGGTTCAACTGAGGAATACGTAGCGCTTCAGTTCGGGGCATTCACAACTGGCGGAAAGCCAAAACTGAAAGACGACCCAACTGCAGTTGATAGATTCGTGCATTTCTTCGACGAGACATTTGCTAATCCGCTTCATAAACAAGAGCTAATAATGATCCAGGTTCAGGGAGCCAAGGATGTGTTCTCTTTCACAGGTGGGACCCCTCCTGTGGCTGAGATTGACTCCAATAAGGATGTAGTCAGCGTCATCATGGAACGTAATCGTGGTGGCCCAATTCCATCACTAATTAGTGGCTTGAGATTTACGCCGTTCATGTTCACTGTGGTCAATGGATTGATCTTTCTGATCTGTTCATGGGCGTTGCACAAACGAGATAAGAGAGAAGCGTTGGCCTTGGCGGGAGCGGCTGCTTGATGGAACAGTACCTTCCAATCTTTGCTCTGTTGGTCTTAGCAGTGCTGTTCGCTGCGATCTCGTTTATTGCATCCCGTTTGCTAAGCCCGAGCCTTTCCACTGTTGAGAAATCAGCGCCGTATGAATGTGGCATAATCCCTAACCAGGAACCATCGGAGCGGTTTCCAGTCAAGTTCTATCTTGTTGCAATGCTCTTTGTAATATTCGACATTGAGATTATTTTCTTGTACCCATGGGCCGTTGAGTATATGAACTTGGGTGCCGCAGGCTATTTCGCGATTCTGTTGTTCTCCGCACTAGTTTTCGAATCGTTTATTTATCTGATTTCAAAAGGCGCCCTCGATTGGGGTCCTTTGCAACTCAACCGTAATCAGTCGGCGATAGCTGGAAAGCCAAACGCTTTTTCTACTGCCACTGCTGGTGTCCGCATCGTTGGCACTGAAGGACGTTTCGAACACGCGAAAGAAGTAGCTTAGATGGGCATCTCGGACATTCAGAGCCAGGGGATAGAAGGCCTTGACCATAACTTCTTGACAGCGCCCCTTGAAAAGCTTGTTAACTGGTCACGAGCAAGGTCTTCGTGGCCAGCAACTTTCGGCCTCGCTTGTTGCGCTATCGAAATGATGGCTACTGGTGGTTCTCATTACGATCTTGCTCGTTTGGGCATGGAAGTATTTAGAGCTTCTCCAAGACAGGCAGATGTGATGATTGTGGCGGGACGAGTTAGCCAGAAAATGGCCCCGGTCCTTAGACAGATTTATGACCAGATGATGGAACCTAAGTGGGTTATTTCCATGGGAGTTTGCGCATCCTCTGGAGGAATGTTCAACAACTATGCAATTGTTCAGGGTGTTGATCAGATTGTGCCGGTCGATGTGTATGCGCCTGGTTGTCCTCCAGGCCCAGAGACACTGCTTCATGCAATCACAACGCTTCACACTCAAATCGAAAATGGTGAACTTCTCAAACGGCGAGAGGCTAACGGTGGTGCCGGAGCCGGCATGTACATAGAACAACTAGACGGACAAACGCTAAGCATCGGAGCGGCATAAGTTCGGTAGGGGCGGTCCTATCCGGCTTTTGCTGTCATCCCTCGGCATCAAGCCTCAGGGAATGACTTGGTGGTCAGGTGTGGCGTACCCATCCTTCAGGGGAACCCAAATTAGGCATGGCAGTTTCGCCCTGAGCGTCAGGGGAAGACCGATAGCAGCGCACTCGGTTTACCTTCTCCTTGACACCTGAAAGCCAGAGAGATTCTTTGACTACTAAGCGGCGTTCAGCAATTTCCTCCTTCAAGCGCCCAGCAGCACCGTGTTCGAGGTTCCAGTTCTCCGTAGCATCTCCGAGTACCACCTCAGCTAGCCGCGTTATTTGAGCGTAACGTTCCATACAGACGGTGGCGATTTCGCTGAACAATACGTGATCTGTGGTTGTAAAGGCGATGTAGCACAGAAGCTCAGCAACTAGATCATCTAGCCTCAATTTGCTGGTGGTATCCAGCTCAGGTCGAAGAGCAACTTCCAGCTCGACTTTCGGGAAGGCCTCAGCTAGATCGACCAAAATAGTCACCCACCAAGTTGAGCCTTCGCTCGAAAAGGCATAGTTCTGGACGAGTGAGTCAAGATCAAGACCTCTTTTGAGGCGAGGGGAGAAGAGCGTGAAGCCTAGGCCCGAGGCTTGGAGAGAGTTGAGTGTTAGTTGTCTTGATTTATCGTCAAGGTTCAGAAGCGATACATTGTGTTTCAGCATTGCCCTGGATGTTCTTTCCAACCGTTCGAAACCCAGGAGGGCTAGGACGAGGTCCTCATACGGAATTCTGCCATGTCTGAGTAGCTTGAGGAATTCATCACGGTCGTCGTTAAAGAGCCTAAGATGGTCCTCAATTCCCCTCCATGCAGCAATGGTGATTATCGGTTCCGCCATTAGTCGAAGTCTAGACAGCAAACATCGAAAAAGTACCTATATCAGTGGTCAGAAATGTTGGTCAGGGTAGAGTTGAGCTCTGTGATCCGCCAAGCTAGTTTGTCAGTCCTGGAGAATCGATGAGCGATTCAATTCCAGAGGTTGAAGATGTCGAAATTGAGATCCATGGAAGCAATTCTGAGGTGCTATTTGGCTGCCCCGTAAGCTACTCGATGGGTCAGACTGTTATCCACCCAAGTAGGAGTCACTGGCTTCAGGTCGCTACTAACTTGCTTAACGACGGCTATAACATGTGTGTCGATTTGACTGCCGTTGACTACTTATCCAATGACACTAGGGAACTGCCAGAAGGCATAGTTCTTGAACGGTTCGAGGTTGTAGCTTCGTTTGTATCCCATGAAAGAGCTGAGCGCCTTAGGGCTCGAGTGCAAATTTCTGGATCTGATCCGACTATCGATTCCCTCTACGAGATTTATCCAGGAACAGACTTTCTAGAACGAGAAGTTTATGACATGTTTGGCATCACTTTCGAAGGCCATCCTGATTTGTCCCGAATCTTGATGCCAGAAGAGTGGCAGGGGCATCCACTGCGCAAAGACTTTGATGTTGGGGCTATCCCAGTGCAGTTTAAGTATCCACAGGGTGAGAAATATGATTGATTCACCTGAGAAGCAGGTAGTTACTTCCCAGCTTGGGAAGCTTCCGAAGCTAGATTCTGTTCTTCGTATGTCTGAGGTGCAGGCGGCTGAAGCTGGCTCTTCTGCTTATCAAAACGATGACGAGACCATGATTATCAACATGGGGCCATCACACCCCTCAACGCACGGTGTGCTTCGTTTAATGCTCGAGCTTAAGGGTGAAATGGTGCTTCGGTCCAAGCCAATTATGGGGTACCTCCATACTGGCATGGAAAAAACCGGCGAAGAGCTTACCTACTTGCAGGGTGCAACAAATGTCACCCGCATGGACTACGCCTCGCCTCTCTTCAATGAGCTAGCGTTTTCTCTGGCCGTTGAAAAACTTGTCGGGATGGAAATCCCAGAGCGAGCTACCTGGATTCGCATGCTGATGTGTGAGCTCAACCGCATCTCCTCTCATTTGTTGTTTATGGCAACGAATGGCATGGATTTGGGTGCTGTGTCAATGATGATCTACGGCTGGCGAGAACGAGAGCAAGTTCTTCGATTCTTCCAAAAAGTTACAGGCCTGAGAATGAATCACAACTACATCCGCCCAGGGGGAGTGGCAGCCGATTTGCCACCGGGTTGGGAAGAAGATGTCAACTCCTTGATGGAGATGCTTCCTCCAAGGCTCGAAGAGTATGACACGCTAATGACGAACCAGCCGATTTGGCGGGAACGCCTTCAAGGTGTTGGGTTCTTAAGCAAAGAAGAGGCACTGGCTTTGTCGATTACTGGGCCACTCTTACGCTCTGCTGGGGTTGCCTGGGATTTGCGCAGCACAATGCCTTATCTTGCATATGACCAAGTTGATTTCGATGTTTTGGTTGGTAGTTACGGAGATTGCTTTGACCGGTACTCCATTCGCCTCAACGAAATTCGTGAATCGATGAAAATCGTAAAGCAGATCGTCGAGAAAATGCCGGAGGGTGACTACCGTGTTCAGGATAAAAAGATCACGCCGCCACCTCGAGCTCGGATTGATGAGTCGATGGAAGCTTTGATCCACCATTTTAAGATCTTTACAGAGGGCTACAAAGTTCCGGCAGGCGAAGTATATGTGGCAGTAGAGTCTCCACGAGGCGAGCTGGGCTGCTACATAGTTTCAGATGGCTCATCAAAGCCTTACCGCATGCATATTCGTGGCCCTAGCTTTGTCAACCTTCAAGTGCTTCCACATATGTTGGCCAACTCTCAGATTGCTGATGCAGTAGCCATTCTTTCAAGTGTTGATCCAATTCTTGGCGAGGTAGATAGATGAGTCGTTTAACTTCTGCTGCCGTGATTGAAGCTGAGGAGATTATTGCCCGCTATCCGAGGAAGAAATCGGCCCTCATTCCTTTGCTGCATTTGGCTCAGGCTCAGGATGGTTACGTCGCTGACGACGCAATGGAACACATTGCGGAGTTGCTGGATATCACACCAGTCGAAGTTCTTGGGACGTGCTCATTCTATGAAATGTTTAAGAGAGAGCCTGTTGGTAAGTATCTAGTAAACATCTGCACCAATATTTCGTGCCAGCTGATGGGTGGCGAAGAGCTCCTCCACCATGCAGAAAAGACGCTAGGGATCAAGTCTGGTGGAACAACTGAAGACGGCATGTTTACCATTGAAGATGTTGAATGTATTGCAGCTTGTACCGAAGCTCCCTGTATGCAGGTGAACTATCGCTATGCCGGACGTTTGGACGAGGTCCGTTTCGACAAGATAGTTTCTGAGATAAGAGAAGGCAAGCTTGCCATACCAGCCCACGGCAATCTTGGTGATGTGAAACAGCACATCCCACAAGAACGCGAGTCTGGCATCAAGCCTCCAGAACAAACTGAAGCTCCTGCCTGGTTTGTTCGCCGCATGTCAGAATCTGAGAGTGAGGTAACTATCAATGCCAACAAATAACTACCTCCCTCACCTTGATGGCTATGTGGACAACGAAGGTCCAAAGATTGTCACCTCAAGATTTAACGATCCAAACAACTACAAGATTTCTAACTACAAAGCCTCCGGCGGTTACCAAGCTCTTGAATCAGCACTCGACATATCACCGGATGCTGTAGCCGCTGAGATCAAAGATGCGATTCTCCTCGGTCGTGGGGGTGCGGGCTTTCCTGCTGGCCTTAAGTGGGGCTTCCTGCCCGATGTCTACCCGCGTTACCTCGTGGTCAATGGTGACGAATCTGAACCTGGAACCTACAAAGATAGACTCTTGATGGAGCATGATCCTCACCAACTTATTGAGGGTTGCCTGATTACTTGCTATGCGCTGGGTATTGAGACTTGCTTTCTTTATGTGAGGGGCGAGATGGCTCTTGCTCAAGAAAGGCTTGCCCAAGCCCTAAACGATGCCTACGCTCAAGGCTATATTGGCAAAAACATCTATGGAACTGACGTTGGAATCGACATCGTTCTGCACTGGGGAGCTGGAGCTTACATAGTTGGCGAAGAAACAGCACTGATTGAATCACTCGAAGGCAATCGTGGGATGCCTCGCCTTAAGCCCCCTTTCTTTCCAGCGGTGAAGGGCGTCTACATGAAGCCAACCATTGTTAACAATGTTGAGACGCTTTCAAACGTGCCTTGGATTGTTACTAACGGTGCTGATAAGTACAAGGAGTTTGGTTCGGAGGCGTCTCCTGGTTCGCGCATGTTGGCCATCTCAGGTCATGTGAATAGGCCTGGCGTGTACGAAGTGGAACAGGGCGAAGTGACATTTAGGGAGCTTTTCTACGGTGATAACTACTGTCAGGGCATCCGAAACGATGGAGATGTCAAGATGTTCATCCCCGGCGGAGGCTCAGCCCCATGGTTCTTTGAAGAACAACTCGATCTGCCTTTAGAAGCTAAAGCTGTTGGAGCGGCAGGTTCTATGCTTGGGTCGGGAGCCATTGTGGTGATGGATCAAACAACTGACGCGGTTAAGGCCTGTTTGCGAGTAGTTCGTTTCTTTGCAAGAGAATCGTGTGGTAAGTGCACTCCCTGTCGTGAAGGCACTTCTTGGGAAGAGAAGATTTTGCAGCGCATTCTAGATGGTGCTGGCCGCCCAGAAGATCTCGATTTGCTACTTGATGTTGGTTCACAAATTTCTCCAGGAGATTACCCGAAAGCGGCTTGGGAAGCTGAAGGTCTTGAAGCGGTTCCGTTCCCACCCAAGCAAACCACCATCTGTCCGTTGGGGCCATCTTCTGTAGCTCCAATCACTTCAGCCTTACGCCGCTTCCGGCCAGAGTTTGAAGCTAAGATTGCCGCCGGACGCACAACAGTTGGGGCGAGTTCATGACAGCAACTGAATCCAGCGCAGTAAAGGCTACGACAGGCGTTCCATTTACGCTTAACGGTCAAGAACTTCATGCTGAAGAGGGTGAACTGCTGATTGAAGCTTGCGACAAGAATGGCGTGCACATCCCAAGGTTCTGCTACCACAAGCGTATGGAATCGGTTGGCATGTGTCGCATGTGTATTGTCGAAGTCGACACTGGCAGGGGTCCAGCTTTACAGCCAAGCTGCATGCTGACAGTTACCCCCGAGATGAAAGTCGAAACCGAGTCTGAAGCAACTAAAGACGCCCAAGATGGGGTGCTTGAATTACTCCTGGCGAATCATCCTCTTGATTGCCCTGTCTGCGATAAGGGTGGTGAGTGCCCGCTGCAAGATAACGCTTTTGCGTACGGGCCGGGTGAGTCTCGCTTTGTTGAAGAGAAAAGGCATTTTGAGAAGCCAATTCCAATTTCTGATCTGGTCAAACTAGATCGTGAGCGTTGCATACTTTGTGATCGCTGCACCCGCTTCGCCTCAGATGTCGCTGGTGACTCCCTTATCCACTTTATTGATCGCGGCTCATCCACTCAGGTAAATACGTTTCCAGATCATCCGTTTGCGTCTTACTACAGCGGCAACACAGTTCAGATCTGTCCCGTTGGGGCATTAACAGCTGCTCCCTACAGGTTTAAAGCACGCCCTTGGGATTTAACAGGATCGCCGTCTACTGCAACGGTTGATTCCAGCGGTTCACGAGTTCTTGTGCAGTCTTCTCAAGACAAGGTGGTTCGTATCCAAGGCGTTGACTCAGATGCAGTGAACTGGGGTTGGCTCAGCGACAAAGAACGCTTTATTTATGAGGCAAATGTTTCTGAGGATCGTATTTTGCAGCCAATGCGACGAGCTGTAGATGGATCCTTAGAGCCAATGCGCTGGAACGATGCGCTTAAGCAAACTTCTGAAGCGCTTGGTAAGAAAGCTGCTGCAATTGGTGGTGCTCGCTTAACGCTTGAAGCGCAACACGTTTGGCAAAAAGTTTTAGCCGATGAGTTCTCGGTTGTGTCTTATGATGCTTCATTGGGCGACGATGTTTCGGCAGACGTAGTTGATTCACTCCCTAAGGCAACTTATGACTGGGCTTTCAACGCCGGATCTGTAGTGGTCGTGGTTGGGCAAGATTTGAAAGAGATCTTGCCGAGCATCTATCTGAGGCTCCGAGGTGTGGTTAAGGACGGATCAGTTGAACTCGTGGAGTTCAATTACAAGTCCGGCAGCCTGGCGAAATTGGCTCGTAAGTCTGTTCAAAGCAGACCAGGTGAGTTAGCCAAAGATGTTAAGCAAGCCTTTACCGCAACTCCAGGCGAGCGCTCCAGTGATTTGAATTGTCTGGTAGACACCGACAAGCCATTGACTGTAATTTTCAGCCGACCAAACGTTGCTGAATCAGCTGACTATTTAACTGAGGCTTTGCAAGTGATTCAGTCGGTAAGACCTGACGCTCATTTCTTGCCGGCGTTCAGACGAGGTAACACTGTAGGCGCTCAACTAGCCGGCTTGACCCCAGGAGTCAGAGAGGTCGCTACTGAAGATGAGATCATTGTCGAGCAAGTTGCAGTAGTTGGACGCCCAACCGCAGAGATCCTCCAAGAAGCTGCTAACGGCGAGGTAGAAACTTTATTGCTGCTTGGCGCTGACCCTATTTCTGACTTCCCTGACAAAGCGTTGGCAGAAGCCGCACTCGATGCTGTGAATACAGTCATTGCCGTTGACTGTTTCGAAAATCCATCCGTTGCATCGGCGAACGTTATATTGCCTGTTGCCATGTATGGAGAAGTTAACGGTCACTTTGTTAACTCAGAAGGTCGACTTTCCCCGCTTGGAGCTAGGGTCACAGCCCCTGGATTGGTTCGCTCAGATTTGGAGATAGCTGCTTCATTAGCCAAGACAGCGCCGCAGTCAAACTCTGACGCACAAAGCTCTTTAGAAACTAGCCACATGCTTGGCTCAGAGCCAATTGCGTGGGATTTACTTGAACTCTCGAGCGAAGGCGCTCGCATCAAGACGCCAACCAAGCCAATTCAGCGTGTCAAGGCCGACGTTCCAACTGTAGCTGATGGCCTGCGACTGGTGATTGGCAATAAGCTCTGGGATCAGGGAACTATCGTCGAAAACTCTCGGACCCTCGCCGGTCTTTGTGAGACTTTCAAAGTACGAATCAATCCTGCTGATGCAGATCGGTTTGGTTTGACAGCCGGTGCTGAGATTGTAGTTAAGAACGCTAAGGCCACAGCCTCTGTTCCGTTTATCACAGATTCATCAGTTGCTGAAGGTGTTCTCTGGGCCCCAGCGAATGTTAGAGGGTTTGATCCACGCTCGTTTGTCACGTTCTCCGAAAGTGTTTGTTATGTCGAGGTAAGTGCTGGAGAGCAGAAATGATTGGCGCTCAACCATACCTAGCAGATGGCGTCGACCTTGGTGACATCGTGCTAGCCGTAAGCAAGGCCACCATTGCGTTTGTAGTTCTTTTAGTATCAGTGATGTTGATGGTCTGGTTTGAGCGTAAGGTTGTGAGTCGCTTACAAAACCGTATTGGACCTAATGTTGCTGGACCGTTCGGAATCTTTCAAACACTTGCTGATGGTATAAAGCTGTTCTTTAAAGAAGATCTCATTCCGGAAAGATCAGACCCACTTATTTTTAAACTTGCACCGTACTTGTCGCTGGTTCCCGCGTTTTTAACTTTCACAATTGTTCCTATCGCTGGGGATTTCAACGCAGATAACAATGGATCAGTAACCATCTTTGGGCGTGAAACTTTTCTTCAAGTAGCTGACGCTCCGGTTGGTGTGTTGCTGTTTCTTGCAATGAGTTCAGTTGGAGTTTACGGAATTATGCTTGCTGGTTGGGCTTCAGGTTCTAAATATCCTCTCATAGGATCCGTCAGAGCTACAGCACAAGCCATCAGTTACGAAGCTGCACTTGGTCTATCTTTAGTTTCGGTCATCATTTTGTCGGGCTCATTGAGTACTAACGCTATTGTTGATGTCCAAGCCGGCGCAGGCGCGGGATTCTTACCAAATTGGCACCTGATCACATCTGCATTCGTGCCATTTATAGTTTTTGTTATTGCAGGAACTGCAGAACTGAATCGTCCACCGTTCGACTTAGTCGAAGCAGAGCAAGAACTCGTCGGAGGTTTCCACACAGAGTACTCATCCATCCGTTTTGCACTTTTCTTCTTAGCTGAGTTCATGAATACAGTCACCATGTCAGCGATTATTGTGACTCTATTCCTGGGCGGACCAGCTGGCCCTAACCTTGGACTGCTGCCAGGCTGGGCTTGGGGCTTTGTCTGGTTCTTTGCGAAGCTTCTTGTATTCTTGTTTATGTTCGTATGGTTCAGAGCAACGCTTCCTCGTCTGCGATACGACCAGCTAATGAACCTGGGCTGGAAGGTGTTGATTCCCGTATCGCTTGGCTGGCTATTGCTGCTATCTGGCCTACGCTTAGCTTCAGAAAATTCTGCTGGAGTAACTGAACTTCGTTTTATAGACTCTGACTCATTCAACACGGTGGTGTTCGCTGGCTTAGCAGTCTCAATTTTCTTGGTTGCCACTTTGTTGCTTTCAACGGCATTGCGAGACTCTAAAAAGAACAGACTCAAAGAACATGGCCTTGTAATGGTCGATGGCTCAGAGCCAATCAACACGGGAGCTTCGTAATGGGTTACCTAGCTGGATTTCCAATCACTCTTAAGAAATGGTTTGAAGGTGTTACAACCAAAAACTATCGTGCTGGTAAAGGTGGCAAATCAGATGTGAAGGCTCCCAAGCCCGATCGTCTACATGGTCGACATGTGTTGAACCGCTACGAAGATGGCTTAGAGAAATGTATTGGCTGCGAACTTTGTGCGGGTGTTTGCCCAGCAAAGTGTATATATGTTCGAGGTGCCGACAACAATCCCACAGATCCAACATCTCCTGGTGAGCGTTTTGGATTTGTATACGAGATTAACTATTTGCGTTGTATTCACTGCGACTTGTGCGTTGAAGCCTGCCCAACTGAGGCGATCACAGAATCAAAGCTGTTCGAATTTTCCTTCGAAGATCGCAAGAGTGCGATTTATACGAAGAACGAGCTTCTTGTAGACGAAGACGGCAAACCTCAGCAGCTCCCTTGGGAAGATTGGCGTGAAGGCGAAGACAAAGCAACATCTGGTTGGATGAGAGCAACCGCTCCATCGGGGGATTCCAATTATGTTGGCAAGGTTGCATGGTCGGGAGAGCTTGGCTACGGCGTGCGTCAACCTGAGTCAGTTGAGCTGACCATTAAGCCAAAGTCAGGAGACAGTAAATGATTGATGTTGTTGTCTTCGGAGTTTCAGCCATCATCGTCTTGGGTGGAGCGCTTGGTGTGGTCTTATCTAAGAACCCAGTTCGAGCAGCGTTGAGCCTCGTAGCGTCGTTCCTCGCAGTGGCAGTACTGTTTGTTATTCAACAAGCTCACTTCTTAGCATTGGTTCAAGTAGTGGTATACGGCGGAGCAATTGTTGTTCTCTTCTTGTTTGTTATTATGCTCCTGGGCGTTGACAAAGTAGAAGATTTAGATCTTCCTGAACGGTCACAGGTTGTGGCGGGCATAGTTTCGGGTTTGGCCTTCTTTGGACTGATTTGTGCAGGTCTCTTTGTCTCAGGACCTGGGGGAGATGAAGGCAACGTAGCGCTTACTGGGCAGATTGGGCGCAACCCGATTGATTCAACAGATGATATCAACCAGTTGGCGGCCGATATCTTCACTCGCAATCTTGTGCCATTTATGGCTACAGCTTTGTTGCTTACTATTGCAACTATCGGTGCGGTTGTAATGGTGAAAAATTCAGAAGCTGACTCTTCGTTACCAGAAGCTGAGGTCAACTAGTGGAACTGACCGAAACATGGTTTCTGCTGCTGAGCGCAGCGCTTTTCTCAATTGGACTGGCAGGCATCCTGATCCGCAAGAATCCTTTGATTATGTTCATGTGTGCAGAACTTATGCTTAACGCAGTCAATATCGCATTCATAGCATTCTCGGAGCGGCTGCAAGATATAGCTGGGCAGTCTGCGATTCTTTTTATTCTGGTCGTTGCCGCCGCCGAAGTAGTAATCGGTCTGTCGCTAGTAGTTTTGTTGCAGCGACGCAACAGAGACCTGGTAGTCGATGATCTATCGGAGCTGAGGGGGTAAGAGATGTTAGAACTTGCGTGGCTCATCCCTGGTTTTCCGCTTCTTGGAGCGCTCCTAAATCTTGCGGTGGGTCGAAGACTTGGCGAGCCTTCATCGGGTTGGCTAGCAGCAGCGGCATCAGGAGCGAGTTTTGTTACCACGGTTCTTGTATTCAACGAGCTCAGGAGCTTAGAAGCAGGGGAGCGCTTCCATATCGAGAAGTTGTTCGACTGGATAACAGTTGGATCTTTCGATGTCGATGCTGGACTTTTGATAGATCCCCTGTCAATTACGATGGCATTGTTCATAACAGGTGTCGGATCCTTAATCCACGTTTACTCAGTTGGGTATATGCATGGCGACGCGAATTTTTCTAAGTTCTTCATCTACCTGAACTTATTCGTCACTTCAATGTTGTTGCTAGTTTTGGGCGACAACCTACTTCTAACCTTCCTAGGTTGGGAAGGTGTCGGGGCTTGCTCATATCTGCTGATCTCATTCTGGTTTACAGATAAAGCCAATGCTACTGCCGGTAAGAAAGCCTTTGTTACTAACAGGGTTGGTGATTTTGGCTACATGCTGGCGTTGTTCTTGGTGTTCGAATCTTTGGGCTCGATAAAGTACGACGACATCGTTGCTGGAGCGTCAACACTGGCTCCAGTCACAGCAACCGCTATTGTATTGCTGTTCTTGTTGGCTGCTACTGGAAAATCTGCTCAGCTTCCACTCTTTGTATGGCTTCCGGACGCAATGGCCGGTCCAACGCCTGTCTCAGCGTTGATTCACGCAGCCACGATGGTTACCTCAGGGGTGTTCCTTTTAACAAGGCTTAATCCAATTTTGGCAGAAGCGCAGGTGTGGGCACTTGGCACGATCGCGTGGGTAGGTGCCATTACAGCTCTAGTTGCGGCCACAGCGGCCGTTGCCCAAAACGATATAAAGAAGGTATTGGCGTACTCGACAGTCTCTCAGCTTGGTTACTTGTTCTTGGCTATTGGTTCAGGGGGATACGTTCCAGCGCTGTTCCATATGATCACACATGCGTTTTTTAAAGCGTTGCTGTTCCTTGGCGCAGGATCAGTCATCCATGGCATGCATCACGAGCAAGACATGCGCAAGATGGGTGGCCTACGTAAGCTCATGCCAATCACGTCGGCCACCTTTATTGTTGGTTGGCTAGCTATCGCCGGTGTTCCTCCGTTTTCAGGATTCTGGAGCAAGGATGAGATCCTGCTGTATGCGTATAACGCAGATGCCGTTGGTGGCAAGGCGCTTTGGGTTATTGGTCTAGCAACAGCTCTGATCACTGCTTTCTACATGACTCGCCAAGTTCTAATGACATTCTTCGGTAAGCCTAGATTTTCTGAGGATGTTCATCCGCATGAATCTCCAAAGACTATGACGACGCCACTCATCGTATTAGCTGGATTGGCAGCGGTAGCCGGGCTGTTGAACCTTCCGTTTAAGGGCATGCATTACTTGCAAGAATGGCTAGAACCATCGCTATTTGGGAACGAAGTTCATCTTGACGCTTCATCAAATTCAAAGATTCTGCTGGCGTTGATTGCAACATTGGTCGCTGTTTCTGCGATTCTCATGGCTCGAAAGGTCTACGGGACATTGGGGACGGGGTCATTTGTCCCAGCCTCTGGTAGCGAAGACGAGGGTAAGCCCATGACAGTGGCCCAGAAAATTGAGAAGCCAATTCTGGCAAGAGCTTGGGGCATCGACGAGGCATATTCAAGACTCTTTGGACAGTTAGGAGAGAAGCTCTTTCACAAGTTCGCTTCCTTTGACCGTAGCGTCATAGATGGCGCAGTAAATGGGGTTTCTAAGTTGGCTAGCGGAGTTGGAACGACTCTTCGAGTCACCCAAACAGGCTATGTTCGCAACTACCTACAGTTCATGGCTTTTGGTGTGATTGCTCTTGGGGTTTGGCTCCTATGGAGGTTGTTTATATGAATCCCGCTCAGCCGATAAACGCAGATCTTGTGCTTAGCGCTCTAGTTATAGTTCCAGCAGTGTCTGCATTGCTGTGTCTGGCCGTTCCAAGACACATGGCTAAATTTGCAGCTCTTCTCGGGTCTGTACTCACCGGAATGATTTCGATGTTGATGTTAGCCAACTTTGACTCAACAGTCGGGGTTTACCAGTTTGTCGAATCTTATGATTGGTTTGGTGGTATCTCCTGGAGCCTTGGAGTCGATGGCATATCGCTATTTCTGGTGGTGCTTGCAGGTCTGTTATTCCCAATTGCTATTGCGGCGACTGAGACCCCTGAGAACCAAGGTCGTTTCTACAGCTATGTGATGATGCTGCTTGCAGGTTCAATGGGCGCCTTTCTAAGCCTTGACCTAATACTCTTCTTTGCATTCTTCGAAGTGGTCCTCGTTCCGATGTATTTCCTGATTGGTGGTTGGGGACACGGCGACCGAATCTATGCAGCGATGAAGTTCTTTTTGTATACCATGGCAGCTTCAGCTCTAATGCTGGTAGGAATTTTGGCTCTTGGCGTTCTCACGGCTGGCGATTCTGGAATTAGCTTCCATATAGAAGACATTCGCTCAGCACTAGCAGCGAATCCATTATCCGACACAGCTGCAATGTTGATATTTGTTAGTTTCATGATTGCGTTTGCTGCCAAGGTGCCTGTCGTGCCAGTTCACACTTGGTTGCCAGATGCACACACCGAAGCCCCAACTATTGGATCTGTAATTCTTGCTGGTGTCATGTTGAAGCTAGGAACTTACGGCATGATCCGCTTTGGCTTGGCGCTCTTCCCAGAAGCAGCGCTTGAGCTGGCGCCGGTCTTTTTGACTTTGGGCGTAGTTGGGATTGTTTACGGCGCTGCTGTTGCAACCGTGCAGAAAGACCTCAAGCGGCTGGTGGCTTACTCCTCAATTGCTCACATGGGTTTCATTGTGCTTGGAATCTTTGCTTTCAACTCACAAGGTATTTCGGGGGCTGTCATTCAGATGGTCAACCACGGTATCTCTACCGGGGCACTGTTCATCCTCGTTGGCTGGATATACGCAAGACGTCACACTCGCCAAATTGCTGAACTGTCAGGTTTGCAAAAAGCTGCTCCCGTCTTTGCGGGTGTTATGACACTAGTGGTTCTTTCTAGTATCGGGCTTCCTGGCCTGAATGGTTTCGTCGGCGAGTTTCTAATTCTCATGGGTGCTTTCAACTCAGCTCGCTGGTGGGCAGTTGTTGCAGTAAGCGGGGTCATCTTGGCAGCGCTCTACCTTCTCTGGGCATATCAGAGAACGTTCCATGGCAGCCCAGAGGGTAATAACGCAACGATGCCTGATTTATCGATCAAAGAGCGTCTCGCCATCGCACCCCTTTTAGTTATGATTATCGGCCTCGGTGTCTATCCAAACTTTATGTTGGAGCGGATAGAGCCCACTGTTGATGTGTTGATTGCAAGTATTGAGGAAGCAGATCTCGACTCTGGTCAGTTTATTGAAACCGAACCTGAGGCTCCAGCCAGTAGAGCTGGCAAAGATGGTCTGATAGAGGAGCTTGAGAAAGCTGAAAGTAAGAGTGAAGGCTATGGAGATGATCACGGAGGTGATTCATGATCACATTTCAGACAGTCGCTAACCCGGATGCTTTCGAAGTCCCTATTGTTGAATGGGGAGCGCTCAGCCCTCTGTTAATTATGGCATTGGCGCCGATTCTGTTGGTAACGGTCAGCTCAGTTGTTCCCTCATTTAAGAAGGCATCTCTGCCAACGGTCTATACAGCCGGTGCTGCTTTACTATCTGCGGCTGTGACCGCAACATTATGGTCCGACAATAGGTTGTTGATGGACGGGGCACTAACCATCGACCGCTTCACCTTGGTTGGCTGGTTGATTATTGCCGTAGGTGTAGCTGCAATAGCCATGCTCTTAGACAACTACATTGTCAAGCAGGGCTATTTTGAGCAGATCATTGAGTGGAACGTACTTCTAATGATTTCAGCTGCTGGTGGCATGATCGTGGTAGCTGCACAAGACTTAATTGTGTTATTTGTCGGCATTGAAGTGCTCTCCATAGCTACATATGTATTGGTTGGTCTGCATTTGCGAAAGCCAATAGCGCAAGAAGCAGCCTTCAAATACTTCATTCTGGGGGCAGTATCTTCCGGAGTATTCGCTTACGGGATAGCTCTGGTTTACGGCGCAACGGGTTCAACCTATTTATCTGAAATAGCAACCTCTGGTCGCAACTCACTAGGGTTGAACCCGGTAGTTGACTCATCGCTCATGCTCGTAGGAATTGCTCTAATGCTTGGCGGGTTTGCTTTCAAGGTTGGTGCCGCTCCGTTTCATTCTTGGACCCCTGATGTTTATCAAGGGGCTCCAACCCCGATAACCGCTTACATGGCTAGCGCCGTAAAAGTGGCAGCTGCGCTTGGATTCGCCAGAGTTATGCACGACGCTTTTGGTGAGTTCTCTGTTGACTGGCAGCCATTGGTTTCAGTGCTTGCAGTACTTTCATTGGTGGCTGGTTCTTTCATCGGTCTTGCTCAGAAGAATCTCAAACGCATCTTGGCCTATTCTTCCATCAATCACGTTGGCTTTATATTGATTGCCATCTATGCGCTAGATGAGGGTGTTGAAGCGCTGTTGTTTTATTCAGCGAGCTATGCATTTACCGTTATCGGAAGCTTTGGCATTTTGATGATGATGACTCAAACTGAACCTGTTTTAGCTGAGTCTGATGACGAGAAGATGGTGATGATTGGGGCCAACAAGATTAGAAACCTGGAATCGGCTGACGGCATGACTCTCGATGATCTGGCGGGAGCCTCGAAACGGCATCCTCTGCTGGCGGGCCTATTCGCTGTGCTTCTGTTTTCTCAAGCTGGCGTGCCCTTTACGGTTGGCTTCTGGGCGAAGCTGCAAGCGATTCTCGCAGCAGTGTCTGTAGAGGCATACTTGCTAGCTGGGTTTGCCATTCTCGCTGCGGTCGTGGCAGCAGTGCTTTACTTGAGAATAGTCGTTGCTATGTATCTCAAATCTGATGACTCTGAACCGGCTCGCACAAACTACTCAAAGCTTTCCCTCATCGCAGTCGTCGCTTGCGTGCTGCTAACCGTCGGCCTCGGAATCTATCCAGAGCCACTCTCAGATTTAGTTACCAACGCCGGTAGCTAGCGCGGCATTAGGGACGCGGTCACTTGCCGCGTTTGGCTACAGCGGCGGATACTGCTTCTTCACCAGCAGCCAACTGAGGTCGTCTTCGGTTGATGTTCTATTGGGTTTTTCATGACCGCAGCTGGTGCAGCGATGCAGAATGCGAAACTGATCTTTGGCGTCTACCTCGATACGGATCGGTTCCATCAGTCCCCGACAGCCACTGGAGCGGTCACCTGGTTCAACATCCACATGCAGAGACCAGAGACAACAAGGGCAGTGGTTTGTATAGCCATCGCCAACGACCTCTGATGCGCAGTTGCCGCACGTGAAGTTCTCTACAACGCGCTTCACTTAGCCTCCAGAGGCTGATGAATCGCCCTCAGGGTTGGCGATTAGATCATCAAATGGGTCAGCAAGCCAGTTATCAGGCAACGCCACTTTCTGTGGGCCTCGGGTATGGCCCCTCATGTTTCGGTAGTTCTCTGCTGGGAGTTCGTGCAGCTCAAGTGTCCCGAGATGCGTTTCGAGTTCTTCGAGACTCTCGACTTTGCCGAGTCTGCCCCGAATCTCGCCACCAACGGGATAGCCCTTCAAATACCAGGCGGTGTGTTTGCGGAACTCGCGTATGCCTTTGTAGTCGCCAAACCATTCGATCAACTCCGAAGCGTGACGAACCATTAAGTCTGCTATTTCTAGAGTGTTCGGCGCTTTCGGTATCTCTTTACCTTTGAAAGCGGCAGCAAGTTGTCCAAACAGCCAGGGACGACCTAAACAACCTCGACCGATAACAACACCATCGCAGCCAGTTTCTGCCATCATTGCTAGAGCATCATCAACCACCCAGATATCGCCGTTTCCAAGCACTGGGATGGAGGTAACGGTCTCTTTGAGCTTTGCGATTGTGGACCAATCAGCGCTTGGAGCGTAAAGTTGCTCAACGGTTCTGCCGTGGAGGGCTACTGCAGCGACACCTGAATCTTCAGCAACTTTGCCTGACTCTAGATAGGTTTCATGCTGAGCATCTATGCCAACCCGCATCTTTACTGTGACCGGAATTTCGCCGGCTGCTTGTACAGCATTTTCAACAATGCCCTTAAAGAGGTTACGTTTGTAGGGGAGAGCACCGCCGCCTCCATTGCGGGTAACTTTGCGGACTGGGCAGCCAAAGTTGAGATCAATATGGTCGACTGCGTTAGTTTCAACCAACATCGACACCGCCTTGTAGGCAATCTTGGGATCTACAACTGCTAGTTGAAGACTGCGAGGGCTCTCATCTGGCGCAAAATCAGCTAGGCGAGTGGTCTTTTCGTTCATCTCAACCAAAGCACGGGCCGAAATCATCTCAGATACATACAAACCAGCGCCGTAAGACCGGCAGATGCGGCGGAACGGCGAATTGGTAACTCCGGCCATCGGAGCCAACACCACAGGAATATCAACCTCAATAGGTCCAATTTTAAGCAGTGAAGAACGCACCACCTAATTGTAAAGGAATATCTGGACGTTGGGGACGGTACTAAGTGTCCAGATTTGACTGCCTGTTAACTCATCGCCGAGACGTTAGCATTGCAAGATGAGTGACCAAGTCAGAGAAGAGCTTCAAGCCAAGCTAGATGAGTTTCAGATTGAAGCAAAGATCATGGATTGTGACCCAGAGTTGGCGGACACAGCCCAGTTCTGCGAGCATTACGGCTTCGAACTAGATGATTCAGCCAACACAATACTGGTTGCGTCAAAGACTCAGCCCAAACAGTTTGTTGCGTGCATGGTTCTAGCCACGGACCGGTTGGATGTTAACTCCAAGGTGAGGAAGAAGATGGAGGTCAGGAAGGTATCTTTTGCCTCAGCAGAAGAGACTAAAGAGCTCACTGGCATGGAAATTGGAGGAGTAACTCCTATCGGGTTAGATACAAGCTTAAAGCTGTGGATTGATGAGAGAGTTCTCGCCAGAGAGAAGGTTGTAGTCGGCGGGGGAAGCAGAAGTCATAAGGTGATTCTTGCAGCTAGCGAGCTGCTCAAATTACCAGCCGCTATTGTGGCCGATATTACCAAGGCGACATAGGGGGCGCTGCGTCCCGTAGCACTAGAGATTCTCCCTCGGCATCAAGCCTTTGGGGAATGACGTGGTGGTCAGGTGTGTTGCGGGAGCTCGAACGCATCCGACTGAGATGGTCAACTCGCGTTACAACCCCAGCAAGAACTCAGCAGTATCACCATCCACATCACCGATACTGGGAGCTTCGGCCAGCGGTCCAACGATCGCTTCTGTAATCTCAAGGGCTGCGACATAGCTGCCAGTCTCTGACGCGTGGGAGCCATCGGCGTTATATAGCTCAAGGTCGCTTCCACTAGCTTTCACTGCTGCGAAAGCATCGCCTGCACGGGCGATCTTTCCACCGTTATCAGAAGCGATTCTCTCATACGATGCAGACACAGCATTTTGCATCGATTCATAAGTAGGGAATCCTTGATCTGGGAAGCCATTCTTCCATCCCCAGGTCTGATACCAAATAACTTGAGCTCCAGCTCGGTCAGCTAAGTGGTCTAACTGCTGAGCCGCAGGGTAAGTATTGACCGAAGCAAATTGAGGGATAGCAGGTGCAACCGACTGCTCCTGAAAGATGATTATGTCGTAGGTTCCAGAGTTGATCGTTTCAACAACCTCATCGTTCTCAGCATGTTCATGAAGGTATGTGCCATTTGGAGCGATCATATGGGTGTCGATAGAAACCCCATTAGCGTCAGCAATCTCTTCAACCATGTCTGGCATGTCGTTGTACCAGGTGTGACTGTTGCCTATAAATAACACGTTGTGGTCAGCTTCGCCGCCGCACCCCGCCAGTGCCATCAGAGCTATCAAGCCCAGCAGTAATCGCATCATGTGAGTGTATCGGCAACATATTTACTTCTTTTAGGACGGTAGGGACGGTCCTATCCGGCTTTTACCCGCCGATCAGTCTCGTTCCAGCTTTGGCCTGATCGATCAAGATCGACTAGGCTCTGTTGCAATGCCTTCAACAAGAAAAAAGCCTAGAACTGAGCTGCGAGCATTTGGTTCAAGCAAACGAGAATCGCACGACTCATCCCAGTTCTATGACCGGTTTGAAGACATTGAGATTATTACCTCCGACGAGGTAAATCGCCCCGAAGAGCTGGTTGAACAGCTAGGGCTTGGCAAGAACTACGTAGGTGACAGTCGCAACCTGGCTTTCATCCCAGAGAACTCAATTGCATTGGTTGTGACCTCGCCTCCATACTTCGTGGGTAAAGAGTACGAAGAAGGCGGCTCTAAAAGCTATAGCGAGCACCTTCAGTTGTTGGCCGATGTCTTTAGAGAGTGTTATAGGGTTTTGGAACCGGGCGGTCGCATATGTGTCAACGTTGCTAACCTAGGGCGCAAACCCTACCGCAGTCAATCAGCTGATGTTATTCAGATCCTGCAAGACCAGATCGGTTTTTTGCTTCGTGGTGAAATTGTTTGGGAGAAGTCTAAGACTTCATCTGGGTCTTGTGCCTGGGGTAGTTTCGCAAAAGCAAGCAACCCTGTGCTCCGAGACATGACAGAGAGAGTGATTGTAGCCAGCAAAGGTCAGTTTGATCGCGCCATATCAGTATCGGCAAGAGAGAATGAGGGCCTGCCGCATCGCTCAACTCTTACCAACGATGAGTTTATGGATGCAACAACGGATGTTTGGACCATAGCCGCAGAATCGGCTAGAAGGGTTGGACATCCCGCTCCATTCCCTGAAGCTTTACCGGCCAAGCTCATCAACTTGTACACCTATGAAGACGATCTAGTGTTAGATCCTTTCGCCGGGGTTGGTACCACAGTGATCGCAGCAGCCTCTTTGGGTCGTGTCGGGATCGGAATCGATAACGAGCTGAGCTATGTCGAAGCTGCGAACCAGCGTCTCGAAGAGTTCGCCCAATCCGACCGTTTGTTTAGAGTCGATCAGAATCAGACTTATACCGAGGCCCTGCAAGCAGGTATGAAGCTTGGAGATTTAGCCGAGCGCTATTTGACTGATGAAGGTTTCACACTCGACACCTCGGCAAAGTCATGCAGTCATGCGGGTATCAGATTCGACTATCTCGCAACCCAAGACGATAGGGCACAGCTTGTGGAAGTGGTTGGTCAGTATCTGTTAAACGGACAAGGCGTAACTGCCACCGATGAAGCTCTCGCAATTGTTGGGCGGGCGGCGCTTGTATTGGGCGTAACTTCATCACCAGTGCTTGTGTTAACCGCAGCTCTTCCTCCTGCTGGCAGCAAGGCTCGCAAAGTATTGACCTCGGCAGAACAGCAAGGTCTGATAGAGCTGCGCAAGATTCAGATTTGCTCAGGCGAAGATTAGCCTTCGACATAAGAAGTTGGAGAATCAGCTTGAGGTAGAAGAAGTTCTGGTTCGGCCGTTTCATCGGCAATGTCAAGACTCCAAATGTCCCACTCTGGTTGGAGCTGGGTTTCGGCATCTTCATCAACATGTAGCGCATAGGCAATGGTGTCATCGTTGAGCCATTCGACTTGGTCATCGACACTACGAGTCTCAGCTAGGCGAGTGGTCTCGTTCGTTTCTAGGTTGAGGGCAACAAGTTCAAAGCCATTAGCGGTTGACTCTTTGAACACTAAGGTCTTGCCATCGGGAGATAGCGATGGGCAAGATCCAATCAGATCGGTCAACTCGAGGGTCTTGTCAGCGTAGGATCCTTTGACAATTCGGATCTCTTCTTCGTTGCCCCAAGTGACGTAGAAATCGCCATCGTCTCCCCATGTCACGCCCCAGAATTTGCCTTTGATATCAGCCAGGAGTGCTGCGTCTTCGTCTGAGTAGTCAAAGTCACTAAGTCGAACTCTGTTTAGAGGGTCATCGGTTTCGAATACTTCAATAACAGTCACGAATGAACCAAGATCCTGATAACCAGTGCCGCTGGCGAACGAAGTGTAGCTTGCGTACTGCCCGTCGTCGGATATTCGAGCTCGGGAGGGAAGTGTTACACCCCAAGACAGAACATCGTTGTTGACGTTCTCCGATACATCATACAAAGTTGCTTGATAGCGCTGCTCTCCAGCCTTCCATAGGCACAGCCCGTAGTTTCCGGAGGCGTGGTAGCGTTCGCAACGGACGTTTGGAACAAAAGTTCTGGATCCGTCGGAGTTAATGGTGATTACTCGACCGTAGTCATCACCCGGGATGCGGTTAATTGCCAGCTGGTCGCCATCTTGTAGAACAACGACTTCTTCGGGTTCGGTATCGACTGCTGCTAGCTGGTCTACAAACTCGCCTGCTCTTCGCTCAGCTTCAGCATTACGGGTTGATAAATCCTTTGATTGCTGAACGAAAGTGAAACCAACATAGCCAATGGCAACTGTCATGACAAGAGCTGAGATGGTGGCGAGTTTTCTGTTAGGAGACATCCGCAAGCTCCTCGGCGCCAGCTCTGTGGGTTAGAAGATTTTTCAAACCTATAGCTCCTACAATAGTCGCAATTACAACTGCTGCAGCGTACCAACGCAGTACCACTTCAGGGTTCTGCGTTTGGCTCCAGGCAAATCCAAACACAAGCGCCGAAGCGAACTTGGCAAGTGCAATACACATACTGATTGCTCCGAGCGTTGTTCCTCTGTTGTTTGGTTTCGAAATAGCTGATCCGAGCGCTGCTAGGACTCCATCGGTGCAGGCATAGTAGATGCCCAGAATTCCTAGCACACAAAGGATGCTAACAGATCCAAGTTGGCTGCCGCTTAGCCATAAATACAGTGGGGCTAAAAGGATCTGGCCAAAAAGAAACACCTTAACGAAACCGACTCTGTCTGAGATAATGCCAATCGGAACTGCTGTGAGGACAAACGTTATGGCAGTGCCTGCATAGAGAAGAGGAAACCAGGCTGGATCCATGTCAGCGGTCTCAAAGATGTACAGATAGATCAATGGGTCACCTATTGTTGTCACTGCTAGAACCCCAGACAGCAAAGCAAGCCGCAGCACTAAGGGTTGGTTAATAGCCTGCCAAAGAGATACTTGTTCTTCTTCTGTGGACGAGGAGTCTTTTTGTGTGACTTCTTTGGGGTTTTTGACAACAAGAATGAGAATCGAGAAACCAATAATTCCGGCCATCGTCGAAACTAAAAATACAGAGTCAAAAGCCTTTGGAGTGAGAGCCAAAATAGCAAACGCTGCGATTGGTCCTAGTAGCGCACCGGTTGTGTCGAGAGTTCTGTGCACACCAAATGCAGTGGCAAGTTTTGTATCGTCGACGCTACGAGAAATGATTGTGTCGCGGGGAGCTACACGAATTCCTTTGCCGACTCTATCAAGCAGAAGGAACGGCAGCGCCAGAGTTTGGCCGACAAAGGTCGAAAGGAACAGACCCGCACGGGTGAGAGTTGAAAGCCCATAGCCCCAAGCTGAGATTTTCTTTGGATCGGCTGATCGGTCAGCTACACGTCCACCAGCAAGCCGGAACGCTGCAGAAGCAGTTTGGTAAAAACCTTCAAAGGCTGCGAACCCAAGGATGCCGAAACCTAATGAAGTAGTCAGAAAGAGCGGCAGAACAGCCACCACCATTTCGGAAGAAATATCTGTAAACAGACTGACGAAACCAAACGCCAAAACGTTGCGCCCACCAGCTGAACGCAAGAAGCCTGTTTTGGATTCGCCAGCAGCTCCAAGGTTGCTGCGAATGTCAGTCAGATACATCCATGCCTATCGGCCAAAACAGCTGCTTTTCAACCCAGATGTCTATGTAAGGTCTAGACTGATCGCAGCACAACCAGAGGAGCTCCAGAATGTCTCTAGCATCAGCCGAAAAAGCGACAGAATCACAATGGCCAAGCGAAATCTCAAACAGGGAGTCTAAGGAGAAGATTGCAGCTTCTCTAGCTGAGAATCTTCAAGACGGCCAGGTAATCGGCGTGGGGTCTGGAACTACTTCATACCTCACTTTGCTGGCGCTGCAAGAAAGAGCTGAAACTAATGGGTTTGATTTCTCAATAGTAGCAACTTCGGTTGAGCTGGCTCGCACGGCAATGGCACTTGATGTGACAGTTCTGCAGCTAGGTCAAGTAGAAGTAGCGTGGGGTTTCGACGGAGCGGACGAGGTCTGCCCAGAAGGTCGCCTTATAAAGGGACGTGGCGGAGCGATGTTTAGAGAAAAGCTACAGATTGCTTCCCAGGCCAAGACATTTATTGTTGCTGATGAATCAAAAAAGGTGTCGAGGCTAGGGGAGAAGTTTCCAGTGCCTGTCGAAGTGGTGCCTCAAGCGATCGACTTAGTTCGTGACCAGCTGGGTTCATTAGGAGCAACCGAAGCCCCAACACGCGCAGCGGGCGGGAAAGACGGGCCGGTCATTACAGAACAAGGAGGAGTGATCTTGGATGTTCGGTTCGACACCGTACCTCACGAAGCTGAGATTGAAGCTATTCCTGGCGTTTTAGCTTGTGGAGTGTTCGAGCGCTGGCCATACGAACTAGTGATGGTGTAAGTGCTTGCTGAAAGCTACGAGACCGAACGCCTCACGCTTGCCATTTTGCGGCAACGAAATGTTAATCAAATAGCTGACCTCGTTAAGAAGAATATAGCTCACCTGTCGCCTTGGATGCCCTGGGCGCATCCGGATGTAGTGGCTGAGACTGACTATGAAGAACTCGTACGGATTTGGGACGCCAAGCTCGAGTCTGGAACGGACCATCATTACGGCATATTTCTGTCTGCAAGTAGTGAATTAATAGGGGCTATGGGCGTTCATCAACGCGTCGGGCCCAACGCCCTGGAGATTGGCTACTGGATAGATCAAGATTCAGAAGCTAACGGTTATGTAACTGAAGCTGCCGCCAAGATCACAGAAGAGTGCCTCAAACTAGTGCCCAAGGTGGTAATTAAGCACGAAGCCGAGAACGTTAAAAGCCGTCGAATTCCCGAAAAGTTGGGTTATGTCGAAGTTGGTGCTGGGACCTGCCATGATGGCCGAGACTCAGTAGATTGGGTCAAGGAGCGAGCCGAGAGAGCCCCTACTAGCTAGAGATCCTCCTTCGGCGTTGAGCCTTGGAGGATGACGGGCAGGTTTGTTGGTGACCTGTGAGGATGGCGGGACACGTGTTGATCGTGGTTTGCGCTTGTTGGAGGGTGACGGGCATGTTTTGTGTGTGGTTTGCGTCATTCTAAGGCGCCTCGATGGCGCCGAGGAATCTCTATTCAACATCGGGAGGCATAAGATCTTGCCACTCAGGATTGTCCTGTGTTACGAGTTTAATCTTCTTTGAGCGAGAGTAATGTTTGAGTGTTTTTTCAGCAGCTATTGCTTCGGTCATAGTGGGAAAGTGTTCAGTCCAGACAAGCTTGTAAATGTTGTAGCGAGCTGTGAATCCAGTGTTTTGTTCAGAGCGGTGAGCTTGAATGCGTTGTACTAGGTTCGCTGTTACTCCGACGTACAGCACAGAGTTAGCCTTGTTTGTCATTATGTAGGTGCACGGTTGTTTATCCATGTGACTCTTAAGCGCTTGTTGGATCGGTTGAGTCACATTTTGAGTTCTCTGAGATGAAAGCTAGTTAGGGATCCTCCTTCGGCTTCGAGCCTCGGAGGATGACGGGTTTGGTGTGGGCCATTTTTGTGGACTTTGTGGGGTGTGATTTTTTGGAGGTTTAGTGTGTGTGGTTTGCGTCATTCTAAGGCGCCTCGATGGCGCCGAGGAATCTCTATCGAACTCTGGGTTGATGGTGCTAGAGGTCCTCTCCCTTGGCGTTGAGTCTGGGAGGATGACGTGGACGCGTTAAATAGCTCAGAAGCTTTGCTTGAGTACCTTTGGTGCATTAGAGTTAGGATTCGTGTCCGAATTCTTTAGAGAATATCTCATAGTCTTCTTCTTTATTCTCTTAGCAGTAGCTGCTGTAGGCGGCTTAATTGGCTTATCCTCGGCGATTAGGCCAAATCGTCCTTCAAAAGGCAAGATAAAAAACTATGAAAGTGGTGTGGACCCAACCGAGGGCGGCTGGTCACAAAGTCAGATTAGGTACTACATATTTGCGCTTCTTTTCGTCATGTTTGACGTTGAAGCGGTTTTCATCTTTCCATGGGCGACCGTGTTGGAAGAGCTTGGCTGGTTTGGTCTTGTCGAGATGGTCATATTTATCTTTATTCTTGCTCTAGGGTTGGGTTATGCTTGGCGGAAAGGGGTGCTCAAATGGGCTTAGTCGAATCCGGCAAGATCCCCAAAGGGTTGGGTACCCTCCTCAACATGAGCCGCAAATACTCACTCTGGGTTTATCAGTGGGGTCTTGCATGCTGCGCTATCGAAATGGCTGCCACGCTTGCATCGCCTCGATATGATGTGATGCGCCTTGGCGTTATTCCACTCCCTGCCAGTCCTCGTCAGGCCGATCTAGTTATCATCTCCGGAACCGTTACAGACAAAATGGCTCCAGCCGTTCGACGACTGTATGAGCAGATGCCAGAGCCTAAATATGTGATTTCGATGGGCTCATGCGCTAACTGTGGAGGCCCTTACTGGGATAGCTACTCGGTCACTAAAGGTGTCGACCAGATCATTCCTGTAGATGTCTATGTGCCAGGGTGTCCGCCACGTCCAGAGGCCTTGTTAGAGGGTATTGTCCTTCTCCAAGAGCTGATTCAAAACGAGGATATGGCCGAGAAATGGAAAGGGGATCCCCTTGCCATCAGCTGAGGAAGAAGTAGCAGAAGTCCCTAAAGTCGACCACATCCGTCAGGAGCTCCTTGAAGAAGTCAAAAACCAGCTTGGCTCTGCTGTGATCGGCGAGCACCTTAGCCCTGGGAAAGACTTGTGGGTGAGAGTGCAGACGCAGAAATGGGCGGAGTTCGCACGAGTGATGAAAGAAAAGCTGGGGTTTGAGTTCTTTGATTTTCTCTCGTGTATCGACTGGAAAGATTCTCCCTATGGTAGAAGCTTGAGCTCTGCTGTTGATATTGAGCTAGGTAACACAGAACAAGAACCGCCCGCTGAAGCTCTAAGTACTGGAGTTGCCGGTGGAGATACCCGCTTTCAGATGATCGCCCGAGTCTACTCAATCAAGCACAACGTTGGAATTACCGTCAAGGCTGATCTTGGCGAATCAATGGCCATCGAGTCTTGGGCTGGGATTTTCCATGGTGCGGCGTGGCACGAACGCGAAGCTTACGAGATGTTTGGCGTTTCGTTTCAAGGTCACGACAACCTACGCAACATCTATTTGCCAACAGGTTTTGAGGGCAATCCGCTGCGTAAGGACTATCCGTTAATGGCTCGACTTGTAAAGCCTTGGCCAGGAATCGTAGATGTTGAACCTATGCCGGAGGTTGCCGAGCCAGCCAAGACGACACCGTCGGGCGCCTCAACTCAAAACCCAGACGCTGGAGGGGCTCCATGACGGCACAAATGGACCCTCAGCATGCTCAGTATGTTGCCGCTCAGGTAGCTGATGCTCGTGTTAATGTGGAGCTCGAAACCGAGGGGATGACCCTTAACATTGGCCCTCAGCACCCAGCTACCCACGGAACTTTACGAATTATCGTACGCCTAGATGGCGAGCAGGTAACTGAAGTTGATCCCGTTCTTGGTTACATGCACAGAGGTTATGAAAAGCTCGCCGAGGTGCGTACCTATCCACAGGTCACAACCTTGATCAACCGTATTGACTGGGTTGGAAGCTTTGCTAACGAAGTACCATTTGTACTAGCTTCTGAGCAGCTCATGGATATCGAAGCGCCAGAGCGGGCGCAATATATTCGCACGATTCTGTTTGAGCTGGGACGAATTGCCAACATTGTCCTCTTCCTTGGAGATATGGGAGTGCAACTCGGGGCTGTGACTCCAATGTTTTATGCTTTGCGAGACCGAGAGCTTATTCTCAATCAGATCGAGTCAGCTACAGGTGGGCGTTTTCATCCCAACTTCAACCGCATCGGGGGTGTAAAGGATGATCTTCCAGCGGGTTGGCTCCAGGACACAAAGTCAGCCATTGCAAAGATCATGAGTTTCTGCGATCAAGCGGAGGGTCTAATTGTTGGCAATGAGATCTTCCAGGAGAGAACCAGGGGTGTTGGTGTTATTCCGGCTGATGTTGCCCTCACTTACGGTCTAACCGGAGCAAACGTCAGAGCATCAGGAGTTGACTGGGATCTTCGTCGAGACTCTGAGTCTCCTTTGCCTTATGACAAGGTGGATTGGAAAGTTTGGACCCACCCAGATGGTGATTCTTTTGCTCGTTACTGGGTGCGCCTTCAAGAAGTAAGAGAGTCGTGTCGGATTGTAGATCAGCTTCTTGACTCGCTTCCGTCTGGACCAATAATGGCTAAAGTGCCGCGCATTATTAAAGTTCCGGCGGGCGAAGCCTACGTAGCAACCGAAAACCCTCTGGGTGAGATGGGTTACTACGTTGTGTCCAAGGGGGGACTAGAACCGTTCCGTGTCAAGATTCGCACAGCAAGTTTCTCTAACATGTCAATCACGCCTTGGCTCCTTAAAGGTGCCTACATGCCAGATGTTGTAACCATTTTGGCGTCGCTGTATTTCATTCTGGGAGATCTGGATCGCTGATGCTCGGATTAGAACTCGCATACTGGCAGGAAACCATCATTAAGTTAGTTCTAGCGTTTGGCGTGGTCCTGGTTCCAGCTGGCGCAACTGTCTATCTTTATCTGTTCAAGATGGTTTCGTTTATGCAGAGCCGGCTAGGGCCAATGGAAGCAGGGCCTTACGGTTCGCTTCAATTGCTTGCTGAGCTTGGAAAATCGGCGCAGAAAGAAGATATTTTCCCAGAAAGGGCTGACCGATTTGTTTTTGCGGCGGCGCCCTATGTTGTGATTATTTCCTCGTTTCTGCTCGCTCTAGTGGTTCCATTCGGCCCTGATGCAATGTTCGTCAATTTCGATACAGGTATCTTTTTTGCTTTAGCAGTTTCGTCTGTTTCAGTTATTGGTGTTCTGATGGCCGGTTGGGCAAGCGCCAGTAAGTATTCGCTCATGGGTGGTCTGCGTGCTGCTGGCCAGTTGATAGCGTATGAACTTCCTCTCGTTTTAGCGGTAGTTGGTGTTGTTATCCAGGCTGGCACATTGAATATGTCCAAGATCGTTGAAGCTCAGATCGAGGGTGAGATATTTGGCTGGGGAGCAATTGGTAACCCCTTCATTCTTACCCAGTTCGTTGCTTTCTTTATCTTCTTCATAGCTGTTCAAGCTGAGCTCACCCAAACCCCTTTCGACATGCCAATTGCGGAATCTGAACTTGTAGCGGGGTACATGACCGAGTACTCAGGGTTCCGTTTCCTCATGTTCTTTATTGGTGAGTTCGCAACGGCAAACATTTTTGCCTTTCTCGGAGCGACCTTATTCTTAGGAGGCTGGTCTGTTCCTCCATTCGTCACCGATCTAATTGGTATAGATCCATACTCAGAAGCGTTCAACTACATCGGGCCAATCGTGATGATCACAAAGATGCTGCTCATCACCTTTGTGATTTACTGGGTGCGTTTCACCTACCCACGTTTTCGTGAAGATCAGCTGCAACGCTTTGCGTGGAAAGTTCTCATTCCATTGGCATTAGCCAATATCGCTGTAACCGGTGTAGCAAAGGTGGTTTTTTAAGATGGCAATTCTTCCAGGTGTTATCAAAGGCCTTGGTATCACCTTTAAAGAGCTAACCAAAACCATGGTGAAGGGTGCTGAAACTGTTCAATATCCTCACGAGAAGGAAGATCCAGCTCCACGCGCTCGAGGAGTTATTGCACTTCATGAAGACAACTGCACTTCGTGTATGTTGTGTGCCCGAGAGTGCCCAGATTGGTGCATATACATAGAAGGCCACAAGGAGCTAGCACCGCCAAGGCGTGCCGGTGGTAAACCTCGCTCTGTTAACAAACTCGATCGTTTCGATATCGATTATTCACTTTGCATGTATTGCGGAATTTGTGTCGAGGTTTGTCCTTTTGAGGCATTATTCTGGTCACCAGAGTACGAATACTCTGAGCCAAAGATTGCTGACTTGCTTCACGACAAGTCTCGTTTGGGGCAGTGGATGGAAACCGTTCCAGAATTTGAACCATATGAGGCTGGCACTGAAGTCAAACTAAAGAAGGTGCCACGTTGAACCTTCTTCTCCAAGCCGAAACAGCGCTATCTGAAACAGGTGAATGGATTGCTAATGGTTTCTTCTATCTCATAGCAACTGTTGCTGTGGTGGCAGCGCTGAAGATGGTCTCTACAAAAAATGTTGTTCACGCAGCTCTGTATCTGTTGGTTGTGTTGTCGGCTGTGGCCGCAACATATGTGATTCTGGGTGCAGAGTTTGCGGCCGCTACGCAAGTTCTTGTTTATCTTGGAGCCATTATGGTGTTGATGCTCTTCGGTGTGATGTTGACTAGAGCTAAGCTTGGTAATGATGAAGAGCTAGATCATGACCAACGTTGGATTGGGTCCTTGGTAGGTGTGGGAATGTTGGCTGTTATGAGCTATTCGTTATGGGAGTTCTACCAAGGTGAGCGCCTTCCCAGCGAACAATCGCCGCAACGTACTCAAGAAGTAGCTTTGGAGATTTTTTCAACCTATATCGTTGCATTCGAAGCGCTGTCGGTTCTTCTGTTGGCAGCATTGATCGGCGCAATTGTTGTAGCGAGGAAGGATTAGTCGGATGTTTTTGAATCAGTTCCTTCTCTTTGCCGCAGTGCTCTTCTCGATTGGTGTTTACGGAGTTCTAACCCGACGCAACGGTGTGTTAGTCCTAATGTCAATTGAGCTTATTTTGAACGCTGTAAATATCAATCTGATTGCCTTTGCTGCCTACAACCAGGATCTATCTGGTCAGGTCTTTGCTCTGTTCATAATTGCTGTTGCAGCAGCAGAAGTTGGTGTGGGGCTAGCGATTGTGTTGTTGATCTATAGAAACAGACGAAGCATTGATATCACCGAGCAGAATGCGTTGAGGGGGTAGCCGATGTTGGGTGCAGAACTAGTAACACAAACCCCTTGGATTTTCGAAACCGTGTGGCTGATTCCTGGAATCATGGCGGCATCTTTCATGCTGATTCTGTTCTTTGGTAAACGCCTACCTCAAAAGGGTGCCGAGATTGGAATAGCCGCAATAATCGCGGCCTTTGCCCTATCTAGTTTTGCCACATACACATGGATTAGCGAAATCAACTCTGGTTCTGAGGCAGAATCTTATGAAGCTCTACCAGCAGCTACAGCCCCCATTGGATTTGGCTCAGCTGTAGTTGAACCCATTGCATTCGCAGGGGAAGAGGGCGTAGTTCGGGGAGCGCCGATCATCACCGAATATGAGTGGTTTAGTGTTACTGATCCGATGCAAGAGTCGGTTGCGGCCAAGTCCAGTGCACCTGCGATTGGTATTGGTACTTGGGTTGATGGCCAGTCGATAATGATGTTGTTCGTAGTGACCTTCATTTCCATGTTGGTACACATTTACTCAACTGAGTATGTGTCAGGTGATCGTCGCTACACCCACTATTTCGCCTTCTTATCGCTTTTCACAGCCTCCATGCTGTTCATGGTTCTTTCAACTAGCACCATTCAGTTAATTGTCGGCTGGGAGCTAGTCGGTGTTTGCTCGTTTGCATTGATTGGTCACTGGTGGGAGGACAAACCAAACTCAGACGCAGCACTGAAAGCCTTCTTGACTAACCGTGTTGGTGACATTGGCTTGTTAGTCGGCATGATAATTCTGTTCTTCGCAGCTGGTAACTCCTTCAGTATCGAAAAGATCAATCAAATGGCCGTTTTATCTGGTGAAGACGGGGGTATCTCCCAAGGTGTCTTGCTAGCAGCTTCTCTCTGTCTGATGGCTGCTGTGATGAGCAAGTCTGGTCAGTTTATTCTCCATACTTGGTTGCCAGATGCTATGGCTGGTCCAACTCCAGTTTCGGCTCTGATTCACGCAGCCACAATGGTTGTTGCTGGCGTATATATGATTGGCCGCCTTTACCCGGTGTTCTGGGAAGGTCTGTCAATCTACGGATCTAACATCAATGCAATGGCTTTCATTGGTGGTCTAACTACCGTTGGTGGCGGGCTGTTGGCTTTCGTGCAGCGTGACATCAAGAAGGTCCTGGCGTATTCGACCGTGTCGCAGCTTGGTTACATGGTTATGGCTTTAGGCGTGGGAGCCTATACAGCCGGCATGTTCCATCTCTTCACCCACGCGTTTTTCAAAGCCTGTTTGTTCCTTGGTGCAGGGTCTTTGTCGCATGCCTGTCACCACAGCTTCGACATGAAAAAGGACATGGGTGGGTTGCGTAAAAAGATGCCACTCACGTTCGCTACCTTTATGATCGGATCGCTTGCTTTGGCTGGTCTTCCACCGCTAGCTGGCTTTTGGAGCAAGGACGAAATCTTGGTTGGAGCCGGCGTCTGGCCTGGCACTGAAGGTAACGGAACGTACCACATTCCATTTATCTTTGGTTGCATCACCGCAGCGCTGACAGCAGCGTACATGACACGAGTGATATGGCTAACTTTCTTTGGTAAGTACCGCGGTCACGAAGAACCACACGAGTCCAGCTGGCGTATCAGAATGCCGCTGGTCCTGCTCGCTGGGTTTGCGACGGTGGCAGGTTTTCTAAATATGCCATCTGGTTTTGTTTCAGCAGTTGGCCTGCCGAAGAGCTGGGCTCACAAGTTTGAAGATTGGGTAGAGCCAGAAGGCGTTTCAACTTTCGTGTCTAAAGCCCAAAACGGTTTTACTCACGCTAAGCCAAGCCTTTCGCTGGCGATTGTCGCATCTGGACTGGTTCTTATCTCAATCGCTGTTGTCTGGACTTACTACAAGAAATTGTTTGCCAAGGATGAAATGGCGACCGAGTACACAGACGGTTTTATGTCTCGTATGCCGTTGCTTGCAACAGGTCATAAGATCCTTACCAATAAGTACTATCTTGATCATCTCTACACTGACAAGATTGCTGGAACTACCAAAGGTTCTTTGGCAAAGGTCTCATATTGGTTTAACCAAAACGTGTTGGATGCCATCGTCAACTCTGCTGGTTCAGTATCTGCAGCCGCTGGTCGAGCGCTTTACAAGCATTTCGATCAGGGTGTTATTGATAACGCAGTTAATTCTAGCGCTGGAGCCGCATCGTCTTCGGGCGGGGTATTGCGCAGACTGCAATCTGGTCAGGTGCGTCAGTACGCATCGCTGATGTTTGGTGCAGCAGTTTTGATAGCGGTTGTATTCGTATTCGCTCTCGGAGAACGAGGTTAGAAATGTTAGATGTTAGGAACTTACCATGACTGATTTCTTAAACGACTGGGGCATCACCCTCATGGTGTTCACACCGCTGGTTGCAGCTTTTGCAATGATGCTGCTTCCGGGTAAACCAGACATAATCCACAAACAGGTTGCACTGGGAGCGTCAACCCTTACCGCTGTCTGGGGTGCTCTGTTGTTGTTCAACTTTGACTACGATTCAGCGTCGGTAATGCAGTTTGGTGTTGATCGCTCATGGATCGATGTTGTGAATGCACGGTATGACGTTGGTATAGATGGCATATCGCTTCCACTGATTGCTCTGACGCTGTTCGTGGTGCCGCTTGTCATCCTTTACTCTTGGAATCATATTCCTAAACCCGGTAACGCCAAAGC
This sequence comes from Acidimicrobiales bacterium, assembly GCA_020628305.1. Lineage (GTDB taxonomy): Bacteria > Actinomycetota > Acidimicrobiia > Acidimicrobiales > SZUA-35 > JAHDDW01. The sequence goes on from JAHDFH010000001.1 coordinate 118,505, forward strand.
GTTCCTTATCCTTACCCTGATTCTCCACACTGGTATGTTGGGAACGTTCGTTGCAAGAGATCTAGTTCTGTTCTTCGTTTTTTTCGAAGTTGTGCTTCTGCCAATGTATTTCATGATCGGTGTTTGGGGAGGGGAGCAGCGCCTCTATGCAGCAATAAAGTTCTTCCTCTACACCTTGTTTGGCTCTGCTTTGATGCTCGTATCATTCCTAGCGCTGTACTGGTTGACCGGTTCAGAAACGTTCAACATGGCGCAACTAGCAGAGCTTGTCTCTACTTCAGATATCGCACTTGGCACTCAAGTTCTGATCTTTGGTGGCATGTTTATGGGCTTTGGAATCAAGGTGCCAATGTTTCCATTCCATACATGGCTGCCCGATGCGCACACTCAAGCACCGACGCAGGGTTCTGTAATTCTCGCAGCGGTACTCTTGAAGCTGGGGACCTATGGCTTCATCAGAATAGCGTTACCCATCTTGCCTGATGCGGCAGTTGAGTGGGCCCCTTGGATTGGTCTTCTAGCCGTGATTGGCATCATCTATGGCGCTCTGGGCTGCCTGGCACAGACAGATATGAAGCGCTTGATTGCGTTCTCATCTGTAGCGCATATGGGCTATGTGATGCTTGGAATCTCAACTCTCACGAGCTTCGGTATTTCTGCTGCAATCTTTGGCATGGTGGCTCACGGGCTTATCACTGGGATGTTGTTCTTTATCGCCGGTTCGGTTAAGGATCGTTACCACACCCTTGAGATTAGTCGCCTTGGAGGTCTGCTTGTGCAGGCGCCACGCATGGGTTGGATACTTGGGTTCACCACGATGGCATCTCTCGGACTCCCTGGCTTGGCTGGCTTCTGGGGCGAGTTCCCAGCGATCTTGGCTGCCTACAACCCGGGTGGAGGACTATCACAGCCGTTGTTCAGGGTTTACATGGTTGTGGCTGCTATTGGTACCGTTCTGGCAGCTGCTTACTTGCTGTGGCTGCTGCAGCGAACGGCTTTTGGTAACCCGTCGGAGGAGTTTGCTGATAACCCAGAGATCACAGATGCATCTAAATTGGAATACATATCCTGGGTACCATTTTTGATCATGATCGTGGTGCTCGGATTCGTGCCAGGACTAATTTTTGATGTTGCTGATGCTCCTGTTTCGGAGATGGCCGAAGTTTGGGTCGTTAAATGATCTCATTTGATCTGCTAGCCAACACGGAGCTCGCATTTGAGCGGCCAGCAATTGATTGGCATGCAGCTGCGCCTGAGCTTGTGCTTCTCGCTTGGGGTGCTTTGGTAACGCTTGTTGATCTTGTCTGGCTAGAAAAAGCCCGCCGGTTCATCCCAACACTCACAGGCTTTGGCTTTCTAGCTGCACTTATACCGGTAGTGACTCTTTGGGCAGATTCGGATGCTTTGCCAAGGCAGATGTTTGATGGGGCTTATGTGACTGACGAACTTGCCCTTGTGTTCAAGGGGCTGTTCTTGTTGAGCGCTTATGTCGTTGTACTATTGGGCGCTAACTATCTCAACGATGGCAATTACTATGATTCTGAGTTTTATCAGCTGATTTCTGCATCCGTGCTGGGCATGTTGATCATGGCATCAGCGAGAGACCTGGTGCCTATTTTCATTGCGATTGAGCTTGTTTCAATCCCGGCTTATCTGATGGCGGCGTGGCGTAAGAGAGACCTTAAATCGAACGAGGCTGGGCTGAAATATATGCTGATGGGTGTTTTCGCGTCGGCGATCATGCTTTATGGAATGTCGCTGCTTTACGGCATGGCTGGTAGTACCCAGATTTCGGCTATTGGAGAAGCTTTAACAGGGCTTAGTGACCGTCCACTGGTTATTCTTGGTGTGCTGTTTACGCTTATTGGTTTCGGTTTCAAGGTTTCGGCTGTGCCATTTCACACATGGGCCCCCGATACTTATGAAGGTGCCCCAACTCCGCTCACAGCGTTCCTAGCGGTCGCATCAAAAACGGCAGGGTTTGTGGCGTTGTTGACGGTTATTCTGATTGGCTTCGAATCTAAGTCAGAGCTTGTTGAGCCGTTCATGTGGGTGCTTGCTGCTGCCACTATGACCATCGGTAATCTGATTGCTCTACGTCAAACCAATATCGTTCGCATGCTTGCGTATTCTGGCGTAGCGCAAGCTGGCTACATGCTGGCTCCGTTGGCTGTGTACTCAGCGAATCCTGAGCTGTCTCGTTCAGCTGTAGTCAACTACCTGCTCATTTACGCAGCAATGAATCTGGGCGCTTTCGCAGTTGTGATTATCGCTGCACGCAAAACTAAGTCGGGGGAGATATCGTCTTTTGGTGGCATGTTTCAGTACGCTCCAGGGTTGACCGTCGCCATGACGATCTTCTTATTCTCGCTTGCTGGGCTTCCACCTGTCGGGGGCTGGTTAGCCAAATGGAGGGTCTTTGAATCGTTACTCTTCTTTGGTGAAGGATCCACGGCACCAAGCCTTGCAGGAGTCTTACTAGCAGTGCTTGTTGCACTCAACTCTGTAGTGGCAGCTTACTATTATCTGAGCGTTGCGAAGCAAATGTGGTTCATGCCTGCCGTCAACGATGACAACTCAACCATCAAGATCCCGTCAGCGCTCACCATAGCTTTGGCTATTGCAGTTGTCATCACCGTCGTCTCTGGCGTCACCAACCTCATGCCAGAGCTTTCCACCGCTGACTTCGGCTTAGGCCAGTAACTATTGGTAACCATTGGGGACAGGTCTCGGTCGTCCAGCTAATTGGTGCCTTGATCTTATCTGCCAATGAACAGTCCAAGGTTGCTCTCTTTATTAATCGGCCCTGGAATCACCAAGGTCGGCAGGTCGAAATCTTTGTACTTGATTGATGGAGTCATAGGTCTGTCGGAGTTAAAAATTGTTGGTCGCCTATTTGTGGTGACGCGAAGTGCGTAAACTGTGCGGCTGGTAGTTAGCCAAGGAACAGAGTGAAGAAAGTTGTTATCAAGGATGGCAGCGACAAACGGGAGCACAGATACAAGTCCATGCATAGGTACGTCTCTTGGGGGGCTACTCATTGGTGCAACTGGGAGGAAGGGCAACAGGGGTTTTCTGAGTGGAACGAGCTCGAATAGTTCTTCATTTTGGACTACCTTAAAGCTTTTGCCTTTGGGAAAGTCGTTGGAGCTTGTCGGAACCAACACGGTCCCGGCAGGTTGTTCTGAGGAGTTTGGAATGGTGACGATAATTTGGAAATCTGACTTATCGTGGTGAACAATGATGTCGGTTAGTGGTCCAGTCGAGTTATAGATATCGAGTAGGGGTTCCACTCCAAACAGATCTTGAGCTAAAGCCCGCATGGCTTCTTCTAAACTGATTTGCCCAGAATCCAACAACTCTCGCAGATCGACTAGGAGTGCGTTACTGGTCACTTGTTTTTTCTGCATCAATAGGTCCGCCTGGTCAACTTCTACGTTACCACGGTTCAGCGAAGTCCTAAACGCGTGTTGAGGAGGCCCATAGCCATTGGGGGACAGGTCTCGGTCGTTGCGTAAAGTTTCGCCGGAGGACGGCACCAATCCGCAATCGTTGGATGTAGTGTCATTCAGCGAGGCAGAGGCCTCTGCACACCACCATCACAAAACGGCGTCTTGTGAGGCTTATTGTTGAGGGGGGCTGTAACGAATATGGGTTTGGGTCGTCAAAGGATGTTCGAGATCCTCTGCGATCGTCGCGGCATTGAGGGTGACGGCGCTGATATTTGGGTTTACTCGTCTCGAAGTAGATCGTTCAATGCTGTTTTAGCTCTGGTTTGAGCATCAACGGTCTTGACAATAACTGCAGCGTAGAGGCTGTGGCTACCATCTTTAGAAGGTAGCGAACCTGGCACAACAACTGAGCCTGATGGCACTCGACCGTACGTTATTTCGCCAGTCTCTCGGTTGAAGATCTTGGTTGACTGTCCAATGAAGACGCCCATTGAAAGAACTGATCCTTCTTCAACTATTACACCTTCAACGACCTCTGAACGAGCTCCAATAAAGCAGTTGTCTTCAATAATGGTTGGGGATGCTTGAAGTGGCTCTAACACGCCACCAATTCCTACACCACCTGAAAGGTGAACGTTCTTGCCAATTTGTGCGCAGCTGCCAACTGTGGCCCAAGTGTCGACCATGGTGCCTTCATCGATGTAGGCACCAATGTTTGCATAGCTTGGCATGAAAACAACGTTAGGTCCGGCATAGACACCTCGGCGTACGTGAGCGTTTGGAACAACTCGTGTTCCTTCAGCTGCAAATCGCTCTTGGGTGTAGTCTGCATACTTGAGAGCTACTTTGTCGAAATACTTGGTGTGGCCAGCATCAATGAGTTGGTTGTCGTGTAAACGAAATGAGAGTAGAACAGCTTTTTTAGCCCACTCGTTAACTTGCCAGCCAGAATCTGTTGGCTCGGCTACTCGAAGATCACCAGACTCAAGCTGGGCGATAACAGAATTAACAGCATCTAGTTCTGGACCAGGACCTGCAGATAAGCCATCTCTGGCTTCCCAAGCTGCCTCAATAGTTGCCTGAAGTTCTGTATTGTCTGCCATTGCATGCCTTTCGTAACGATTGACTCTGAGTCTATCGGGACATTGGGGACGGGGGTAGATGTCCCAACTAGCCCCGTCAAAGTTGGGTTGACATCAGTACGTCCCGCAGTACAACTACACTTATGGGGTGCGGAAACTTGTTCTAGCAATATGCGTTTCAACCATCGCCTTAGCGTGTGGTGAATCTGGCGAAGTGGCTCTTGAGACACAGTCTTCGTTAGTAACCACGCCGGATGCTGGTGAAGAAAATCTTTCTGAAAAACCTGGCAGTAGCTCTAGTGCGAACGATCAGACTACAATCTCGATCTCGACAACTCTTGATACCCAACAGTTGACTTCATCCTCGAGCACATCGTCATCGACCTCGGCAGTTGCACCCACCACAACAGCGACGACTGTAACAAGCAGCACAGCAGGCACAGCTAGCCCAGTCGCTGGCGGCTCTGGATCCGACTCATACTCAATCTCTAATATTCCCGGCGGCAAAGTATTGAGTGTTGACTATGCAACAGCCAATCTCGGAACTTCAACAAGTCGCTGTTCTGTGGCTTCTATTAACGCTAACTGGATGACTACAGCAACCAAAGACACGGCTAGCCCGAATCACTTGGGTATTGCTGTTGTGGACGGTGTAGTTATCCAAGGCACCGACCCTGAGTACAGGGGAGTGTTTGGAGAACGAGTCACTTCTTTAAGCAGCAACGTAACTGACGACTGGTCCGGAAAGACGATGGTCAGTAGAACCCTGCGTAAAGGAAACTCGATTATTGAGAATCATTATGCGTGGTACACAACGGATACTTCAGGATTCAGCTGGGCAGTGTCTGGAGTGCCGCTTGTTGTAGATGGAGAATATGATCCGAATCTGTCTACCTCAGCGCAAAGTAACTACACCTATGGTGCTGGGAATCACTCATTCATTGCGGTAAATCCGAACGGAACGCTTTCGTTTGGAGCGACGAACTCGCTGACAGCAAGGGCGCTGGCCGATCTCTTAGTTGCCCAAGGCAACGTTGATGTAATGATGTTAGACGGTGGCGGGTCGACAGAGCTCAACATCGGCGGGCAACCTGTGGTAGCTGGTACTTCACGCAAACCAATCTGGTTTGGCATGGGCTGCTGAAGATGGGACAATTTACCCCGTCCCCATTGTCCAGATAAGCTAGGCCAGGTGACATCCGTTCGCTTTGATGATTTTATGCAGAAGGCATTGTATGGAGATGGCGGCTTTTACACTTCTGGTTCGGTGACAACCGGTTCTAGAGGTGATTTTATTACCAGTCCAAATGTTGGTCCTCTGTTTGCTGAAGTCGTAGGACGGTACTTTGAAACTGTTTGGCAGCAGTCTGGCCAGGGTGAAATAACAATCTATGATGTCGGCTGTAACAAAGGTGACTTTCTAAACGCTCTATCAAAGAGCGACGTTGCTAGAGACAAACCCTGGAGACTGGTTGGAGTGGACTACCTGCATGGCGACTTAACACCTGAAGAGTTTAATGAAGTCAATCTGGCCAACTCCATCGTGTTCGCTAACGAACTGCTCGACAATATGCCGTTTCGAGTGTTGAGGAAAGTAGGAAAGGAACCATCGGGGACAGGTCCAAATGGTGCTTTTCAAGAACTGTTTGTGGTCAGTGGTCAACGCACCTGGCAATCTACAAATGACTTTCCTGCGTGGGTGTCGAGCCTAGTACAGGAGCTAGAGATCGGAATAGAGTTTCCAGTTCATCAACAAGCAAGGGCCTGGGTTGAACAAGTGCTTGAACGAAAACCACTTAGCTTGCTTTGTATCGACTACGGCATGGCATCTAGCGCCGAACTAGCGGATCGTGGAGATTGGCTAAGGCTGTACCAAGACCATCAAGTGTCAACCGACTCAACTAACCTCAACAGCTCTGCCGATATCACCACCGATGTAAGTTTCGATCAGCTGCCTAAGGCCGTGAACCTTCAGACACAGGCTCAATTTTTGAAAGAGCACGGAATTGATGAGCTTGTAGCTGAAGCAGAAAAACTAAATCCAGCAGATGCGCTAGCCAACCTGGCAGCTATGAAGATCAAAAGCAGAATCAGTGAGTCAGCGACGCTACTTGACCAAGCTAGTTTTGGTAGTTTTCTAGTGGCTGGTTGGTAGCTGTTAGCTGCGAACCTGCATACCGGAAAGCGCTTGTTAGGGGCCATCTATCTTGTCCCTTGGCGTAGGAGGCTGTGCCTAAACTAGCTAAAAGGAATGATGATCTACTGAAGTTTGGTTGAACGTCATCGATCAAACTGTAGAGGAAGAAGCAACCCCGAAAGTGTTGAGGGTGGCGGGGGTTGCGTTAGTGAGTCGGTCTCGTGCTTGTGGGGGTGAATAGAGATTCAACGCCACGTGGTAGGTCTGATGCTACGGAGTATTGAGAAGGGTCGGTAGGGGCGAATAGTGGTGCGAGGCCGCGTGGTAGTTGATTAACTTGGTCTAGGTCTGGTGCAGAGTCCTGAGTATGGTCGGTGAGAGAACGAACGTACTGGCTAATGGCAGCGCCAAACAAATCTTTTCTAAATCTTCTGAGGAGCTTTTGAGCTTCAGATGCACCTAAGGCAAACTCTGTAAGGAGCGGTACCTCGACGGTCCTATCTTTCAGCGCTCTATCTTTGGCGTCCATAACCTCTTTAAGTATTTCCCAACACTCTTGGCCGTTATTTGTCCCAGTCAAGTCGCGGTACATAGCTTCAGCATTTAATAGAGCGCGACCAGATAGGTCTTGGCGATCTTCGTCACTGAATGGGATTTGCTTAGGCTTTATCAGGTGTGCACCTGCCGCAATCAAAATAAGGACGTGAATGGGTGCTTGTCCAGTGTCAATGATCCTTCTGAGATTAACAAAATCAGAACAAGCAATGCTATCGATTACATTTTGCTCTAGAGATAGTTCTTTTCTTGGAGTAGTTCGATGCAGCTCCTCCCTCAAAGCACGCCTTAATGCTAGGGGGTTACCTCCGGCGGCCTTGGTGTCTCTTACCTTGGCTGTGTCACTGGATGATGTTGAGGGCGCAAGGTCGACGATGGATCGCTCATCTGTAACAAACCGTTTGATAACCGTTATTTCATCAGGGGTGTAAATCACTTGATGATTTTATCTAGTCTGAGAGGATCTTGAGCATTAAAATTTGAACTATTTCAGTGTTTTTGTTGGCTGAGTGGGTGGAATCCTTACACTTTGTTGAGCCCTTTGAACCTTTATGCGATTCATCTGCCTTGCAGCTTCAGTTCTGAGTCGTGAGGGAGCACCGTTCATGCGATTGATTTTGCCTAAAGTGTGAATTCTGTCAGGCATGGATAAGCGGGCGTTGGCTGCTGCTTCGTCACGATCTTTGGCGTGTAGGAACTTGTCCATGTCATCAAACGTTGCCGAGTCCGCCCGCAGCTTGAGTGTTAGATATGCACGTCCAGCTAGAACGTTATCATCTGTAGCAGCAGCGATAAACGCAACCACTAGATCAGGAGTCTTAATATTGTGGATTAAAGCTTTGATCCTTTCTTTGTTGGGTTTTCGTTTGCTGAATTCCTTTAAACATACATCTAGCAGTGCAGTATCAAGTTCTTCCCCAACTACTCGCTCACATGCGAGAAGAAGGCCCGGTGCGTGCGGTGAGTCGCTGGCACTCAGAAAACGAACCGTCTCAGAGTGCAGGGCCCAGGAGGGGTGCCACTTGTTCGCAAGCTCTTCCCATCTTGTTGGGTTCTCAGCAATCTCTCTATGGCTGAAGACGCGAAACTCTTGCTGCACAAGCTCTGCTATTACAGATCTAAATCCATGATCGATAATCTCCGCCACCTAAACATTGTACCGAAGTAGCATCTCGCATGGTAATCGCCTATGCGCTGTAGGGGATGTCTATCCGTGGCTTGTTAGAGATCCTCCTTCGGCGTTGAGCCTCGGAGGATGACCGCTAAACAATCGAATAGGACCGTCCCTACCGGTCTAAACAACTACTTCTGGGTAGAGCGGGTAGTTGGCTAGTAGCTCAGCGCAGCGTTTGCGGCAGCTTTCCACTACATCAGCATCGATGTTGTACTTGGCTTTTGAGTCTTGACCGTTCTCATCAACTTGTGGACTAGTAGCTTTCAAAACAGTGGCAATAATGTCGGCAACTTCTTCCATGTCAGCTGGAGTCATACCAAGTGTTGTTAGAGCTGGAGTGCCGAGTCTCACACCAGAGGTGTACCAAGCGCCGTTCACATCGTTTGGTACAGAGTTGCGGTTACAAATAACGCCCGCATCTTGTAATGCTGCTTCCGCATGACGGCCAGTAAGGCCAAACGAAGTTACGTCAACAACGCAAAGGTGGTTGTCGGTTCCGTCTGAAACTAAACGAGCGCCTCTAGCTTTGAGACCTTCAGCCAAAGCGTATGAGTTGTCTGCAATGCGTTGAGCATATTCTTGAAACTCTGGTTTACGAGCCTCTGCAAATGCAACTGCTTTGGCCGCCATGATGTTGGCGAGCGGCCCGCCAAGAACCATAGGGCAGCCCTTGTCAATGAACTTGGCTAGTTCAGCGTCGTTAGAAAGAACAATACCACCACGAGGTCCACGCAAAGACTTATGAGTAGTCGATGTCACAATATGTGCATGCGCTACCGGATCATAATCGCCAGTGAGGACCTTGCCTGCAACAAGACCGGAGAAGTGAGCCATGTCAACCATGAGCACTGCACCAACCTCGTCAGCAATGGCACGCATCTTAGCAACGTTAACTCTGCGAGGGTGAGCTGAATATCCAGCTACAAGAATAAGTGGCTTAAACTCTCGACAAAGGTTAGCTACCTCTTCATAATCGATCTGCTCAGTTTCCGGATCTACACCGTAGCTCCGCTGGTCAAACATTTTTCCTGAAATGTTGTGACGGAACCCGTGCGTAAGGTGTCCACCGGCATCGAGGGACATACCTACCAGGCGTTGATTGCCGAAACGCTTTCTTAGCTCAGCCCAATCAGCATCAGACATCTCGTTGACGTTCTTCAAGTTAAGATCGGCCAGCATTGGCGCTTCAACTTTTTGTGCCAGAATCGCCCAAAAAGCTACCAGGTTGGCATCAATTCCCGAATGAGGCTGAACATAGGCATAGTCTGCACCGAAAAGCGCTTTTGCATGATCTGCAGCAGCAGTCTCTACCTTGTCGATGTACTCACAGCCCGCATAGAAACGGCGCCCAGGGTTGCCTTCTGCATACTTGTCACTCAGCCAGTTACCCATTGCAAGAAGTGTCGCTGGCGAGGCATAGTTTTCAGAAGCAATCAGCTTGAGCTGGCTGCGCTGGTTGTCTAACTCACCACGGATGTGATCGGCAATGTTTGGTTCTACAGCTGCAACAACCTCAAGGGCGGATTGAAAAGCTTGTGATTCGATACTGAGCTCGGGCATGGTGTGTTCCTCTGTCATGGGTTGAAATTTCTTCGCCCAGGCGCTCGGCATATGTCTAGCTGTTCCCTGGTGGTGAACCACCTTAACGCCAGTAGCAGCTATGTATGAGTGTAGTTGATTCTCGAGTGCTGTCCAATCATAATTTGGCTATGTCGAAGAGTAATTCACCCCAAGGTTTAGTTCTGTTTCATGGAGCGGGGGGAGATAAAAATCATTCCACGCTTATCGCTTTAGAGCAGGGCCTAGACCTGGCAGTAGCTCGACATAACTTTCCATACAGAGATAAGAACCCCGGAAAGCCTGCTGGGCCCAACGCAATGCCGACCTTGGTCAAGACAGTTGTTGCAGCAGTAGAGCAAGCAGCCGCAAACTTGGGAGTGCCAACCTCTCAAATAGCAGTTGGTGGGAGATCGCTAGGAGGCAGAGCAGCTTCAGTTGCAGTTTCTGAAGGGCTAGAAGTTGCCGGTCTTTTGCTATTGAGCTACCCTCTGCATCCGCCTGGCAAGCCCGAACGGCTCCGAACTGAGCATTTTGGAAGAATTAGCTGCCCGATTTTGGTGATTCAGGGTAAATCTGACCCCTTTGGTAAGCCTGAAGAAATTGAGAAGCATTTCGCAATATTTGGCCGAAAGTCCACTCTCAAAGCGGTTATTGGGGCGCACCAACCTAAAGATCAAGACAAGCTGATAGTCGAGGCGACCCAGTCGTGGATGGGTAGCTTGTGAAATAGAGGCAAAAATTGCTCCAGGGGCGTAAAAATAGCAGGCATTTCACCGATAGTTTTAGGTGAGCCAGATTGACGTCACAGAGGAGAATTCAGACAGCCTTGATCATGATCTCCTTATGGAGCGTCAAAGTAGGTTTGAAAAGTCAAGAATTTTCTTCATCAGCCTTGTTCTTGTAGCTCTTCCAGCGGTCAATTTCTATATCGGTCAGTTCGTTCCAGAAGAAACGCTCCAAACGTGGAACATCGCCTTTGTTCCCGCCATGTTTGTGTTGCTCTTCACAGCGTTCTCTCCCTACACAACCTCACGACGAACCAATCTTGGTCTACCTAGGTTTTACATGCCCGCTTCAGTTCTGGTTGCTGCTGTACTTGGGTGTATCGGGTTCCTGGACACAGTTGAGCCTCAACAAGAGTATTTGTCAGTTGTCGTAGCTGCTTCCCTCGGAGCGATCGCAGCTGTATTAATTCTCTTTAGCGTAATTCGTCCTCTCGCTACAGCAATGGTGTACGCGATTGTCATTCCGCTGTTTGTTTCTGCATTTGTTCATGAAGGCGTGCAGGCCAACTTTATTGGCGTTGCAACACTTGGTGCCGTGTTCGGACTCTACATGCCTTACATGCAAACTCAGAGCCTGACAGAGCTGCTTCGTTTGAAGAAACTGGCGCAGGTTGAAGCTGACGAGGCCAACCGTCGCAGCCACCACGACCACCTGACCGGTCTGCTCAACCGCTTAGGTATCACCGAAACCTTTAAAGATCTAGATTCATCTCACGTTACTGGATTGTTCTTCTTAGACCTTGACCGGTTTAAAGACGTTAATGACCGTCTCGGTCATGAGCTGGGAGACAAAGTGCTTGTCGAAGTTGGGGCTCGTTTGCGTAGGGAGCTTGACGGCATTGGTGCAGTCGCTCGTTTAGGTGGCGATGAGTTTTTGGTTGCAATAACTGAAGATATTGACCAACATGATCTAGCACGAGATGTGATTGCAGCTCTAGAGGAGCCGTTCAAGATTGATGCCGAAGAGATTCATATCTCCGCAAGTGTTGGTATCTCAACTGTTGACAGCCCAGACCTGATGAATCTCTCAGACCTGATGCGTCGTTCAGACTATGCGCTCTATCAAGCGAAGTCCACTGGTCGAGGCCAAGCAGTTACCTTCTCTAACGATCTCGCCGATGATCGCATGGAAGCAGCCACAATGCGTGAAGAGTTACGCAAAGCGGCTCGCAGTGGAGCGATTGAAATGTGGGGTCAGCCGATCTATGACCTAGCAACTGGAGAAGTGCAATCAGTTGAACTGCTTGCAAGATGGCGCAAACCAAACGGGGAGATGGTCTCACCCGATCAGTTCATTCCAATCGCAGAAGAGATGGGCACTATAGATCCGATCACTTCGCTCGCAGTTGATGAGTTTGTGCGTTGCGAAAAACTGTGGCGTGAAGATCCTGTGCTTTCAAAAGCCAAGGTAGCTATAAACGTTTCACCTCGAAGTTTTGAACGGGGACAGATCACAGCCCAGATAGCACAAGCATGCATGGATACAGGGGCCGATCCCCAGCGATTGGTAGTCGAGATCACCGAAGGTCTAGTGTTTGAGCGGGTCAAAGAGTCAATGGCAGAACTGGTCGAGCTCCGAAACATGGGTATCACCATCGCTTTGGACGATTTCGGTACGGGTTTTTCGTCGATGAAGCGTTTCTTCGAGATGCCAATTAGCGAAGTCAAGATCGACAAGTCACTTGTTGACGGAATCACTCAGAGCGCGCAGAAGCAGATGATGACCAGAGCCATCGTGTCGATGGCTAATTCGTTACAGCGCATCATTATCGCAGAAGGTATAGAAACCGAAGAGCAACTCGATGCTGTAGCTAGTTTGGGGGTATCTCATGGTCAGGGATATCTATTGTGCCGTCCGACACCACTGGATGAGATAGAGGGTAGAGCGGCCGGCTACTTTGGACGTCATGCTCCACGAATAGCGGCCGGACCGGAGAAGCCTAAGTTAACTCCCGAAGAGTCGAAGAAATTGGTGGAGTCGTTTATTAAGGAGTAGGGGACTCTTCAGTCGAAGATTTATCGAGCTTGGAGTTTAACCTCTTAGTAGCAAGCCACAAGAGTCCGCCGACTGCTAGCAGAGGGCCAGCTACCATCAAGAATTCGTCCCAGCCGCCTTGGTGGGCGATAATGGAATGGCCAATAGTTGATTCCATGTTCAATAATGTAGTCTGTTAGAACACAGGTGAGGTGGAAAATGCCAGAACAATCTCCAATTAAAAACGCAGAAGTAACCAGCCCAGTTGAGGGCGAGTTTTATGAAGCAGTGGCTGAAGTTGTCAAAGTCATCCGCCCCGCAGTGCAAGCAGATGATGGCGACATATTCCTCCGTGGCGCAGATGCCGAAACAGGTGAAGTTCTTGTTGAGCTTGTCGGTGCTTGCATAACTTGCCCCGCATCTTCCCAGACCCTGAAAGATGGTTTGGAACGAATACTAAAATCCAGAGTTGAGGGTGTTACATCGGTGAAACACGTGGGCGAAACGCTACTCGGCGAGACCGAAGGCACACCAGTCAGTTTGTAGCCGGATCCGGCGATGCTAGTGGGCCGTGAGAGCTACAACAGCTGTTTTGTATAATGGATGCTGGCCATAAGCTCAGACAGCGTTGAAGAAGTCTGGAGCTAGGCACTAGATCCCAGGACCTCTTGGACTTGGCTTTGGAACTTCAGGAGGCGTCACCACTCCTACGTCGAGTCCCATCTTCGGCGTCGGTACCTGCCCGGCCGCTGCCGTCAGGTTAAGGCCAGCCATAGTTGCTCGGTCAATTCCGTGGATACCCGAATGAATGTTGAACCACTCCGTAAACAGGAGAATCTCTTCCGGACTGAAAGGGTAGAGCGGCTCGTACCATGTTTGAGAACCAGGATGCATAGCTTCTTCCCCTACGGGGATTGCAAGACGATGTGTCATTTGATGCCGAATTCCAACACTCGGAATGCTTACTACGAGGGCTAGTCGTTTCTTACCAAAGAGCTCATGTTCGGCAACACTAAATGTGAGAGAAGATAGCTTCTTTGTTGGAAAGTGCTTTTCAGGAGGTTTGCCTTCGGCTTCCCGAATTGCTGCCTGAACCTTTCTTTCTAAACCAGGTCTTGTGAGGATGGTATTTCGGAGAGCCTTACACGCCTCAGCGATTTCTAACTCCAGCCTATTTCTGTCGCTACGACTCAAATGTGTGTTACTCATGACTCAGGACCCTTTGTCTAGGCTTTGAAGATGTTGGGACGGTAGGACGAATTGTTTGATCATCTCCGAAAATTGTTCGCTCTGACTCTGATGCTCTCAATATGAG
>JAHDFH010000093.1 GCA_020628305.1 Acidimicrobiales bacterium
TATCATCCACTAGTGATTTCACGGCCTTAGCCAGTGAGATTAACTTGTCTTCGGGATAGGTGAAATCGTACTTTTTGGCTAATGACAGCAATATGTCATAGAAAGACTTCTCTTCGATATCTATTCCAAGATCACTATAGGATTCGCGCTCTGTTCGCATCTCGATGATCATGTCTACCATCTGCTCACTGAAATCATCCAGCACATCGGACACGAGCACACTGTCCTCATCCCGTTCGTTGTACTGCTCAACCAGGGCTTTGAACTTCTTAGAGAAATCAACTCCTTTGGTTTTGTTGATCTTCTTGAAATCTTCGATAGCTTTGGCGAGTAGCTGCTGCAAAAGCTTTATTTTGGTATTTGGCATCTTGATCTTATCGATCTTCGCAAGATAATCATCATCGAACAGATCAATCTCACTAGCCTCTTCATCACCTAACCGGAATATCTCCTCAACACCATCACTTTTAAGTGCCTCAGATATCATCTCGCGCACTCGGGCGTTCATCTGAGCCGTGTCAGGTGCCTCGCCACGAGTTAGCTTGTAGACAATCGATCTAACAGCTAGATAGAAGTGAATGTAGTCACGCTCCTCTTGCGACAACGCATCACTGCCGGCGCAGATGTCGTAGGCCGCCTTAAGCCGCTTCACAAGGGCCATAAAACGCTTTTCCTGCTTTTGTGTAAGCTGTACAAACTCTGCAGCGTTGTTTAAACAATTAAGTTGGGCAACAGCCTCGCCACTGAAATACGCCGTTGAATCAAACGAGTAAAACAGGCTTTTCAGGAGCGCAAGGTGATCTTTGACCACGATGATGGATTGCTGAACATACTCAAAGTTATCCTGATCTCCCTTGGAATACTGGGCAAGTGCAAGATTCATCTGTTTTTTGATGCCGATATAATCAACAACCAGCCCTTTCTCTTTTCCCTCAAACTTTCGGTTAACTCGAGATATCGTTTGAATAAGACTGTGCTTCTGAATAGGTTTATCGATGTAGATGGTATCCAGAAACGGCACATCGAATCCGGTTAGCCACATATCAACAACGATGGCAATCTTGAAGTTGGACTTGGCGTTCTTGAACTGCGTATCAAGCGTTTTACGATACTCTTTTGTTCCGAGTAAATCGTACAGGGCTTTTTCATCATCCTTTCCACGAGTCATCACCATCATGAGTTTGGCGATGGGTTTGAGTTGTCTTCTCTCCGCGTCGGTGAGGGTCACGCTCATATCACATTCGCGCTCCTCAGCCCATGCAGGGCGCAATGCAATCACCTCCTGGTAGAAGTCCCAAGCCACTTCTCGGCGATTGCACACGAATATCGCTTTACCTTTTAGAGAGGCCCCTTCCTCCACACGTGTTTCATAATGCTGAACGAAATCGGCAGCAAGCGATTTGAGTCTGTCCGGATCACCGAGGATAGCGTCCATGCGAGTCGTGGTGCGTTTACTCTCCTCTACCTGATACTCGCTAGCACCATCGGAGATGGCGTTGGCGTAATACTGCTCGATCTCTTCCAGCTTACTGTTGTCCAGAACCACCTTGGCTGCACGCCCTTCATATACGATGCGCACAGTGATGTCGTCCTTAACTGATTCTGTCATGGTGTAGGCATCTACCACTTTGCCAAACACATCCAGCGTGGCATCCACGGGAGTCCCCGTAAAGCCAACATAGGTGGCGTTAGGCAAGGAGTCGTGTAGGTATTTAGCAAATCCGAAAGTGCGTTTGACCCCGTGCTCTGTCACCGTCACCTTCTGATCGAGGTTAGTCTGACTACGATGTGCTTCATCAGAAATACAGATCACGTTGTTGCGATCTGTAAGCAACTGCGTGTCTTCAGTAAATTTGTGTATTGTGCTTAAGAATACGCCGCCACTTTGTTTGCCCTTCAGGCGTTGTCGAAGTTCATCCCGGCTTTCAACACTGATGATGCCGCTATCGCCCAAATACGACTTGGCTTTGAGAAACATCTCCGAGAGTTGATCGTCAAGATCGGTACGGTCAGTAATAAGAATAATGGTGGGACTGGAAAGCTCAACGCTTTTCATTAACAGGCGTGACAGAAACAGCATGGTGTAACTTTTACCGCAACCGGTTGCCCCAAAATAGGTGCCACCCTTACCGTCACCCTCTGGCTTTCTGTGCTTCAGAACGTTCTCATACAGCTTTGTGGCCGCATAGTATTGCGGATACCTCGGCACAATCTTCACGTCTTTTTTAGAGGCATCCGGAAAGAAGATAAAGTGACGAATAACCTGCAACAAACGGTGAGGATCAAATAGGCCGTGGAGCATGGTCATTAAAGAACTAATACCTTCCTCGGCGATGGCTTCATCACCTGTGACCTTTCGCCATGCATAGAAAAACTCATAGCTTGCGAACTGAGAGCCAACCTTGTTGTTCACCCCATCACTGATCACACACAGGGCGTTGTACTTCATCAGCTCCGGGATATCGCGACAATAGCGCTTGGTAAGCTGCTCATAGGCACTGAACAGGGTCGCTTCAGGCCTAATGGCACTCTTAAATTCAAAGACCACCAGAGGCAAGCCATTAGCGTACAAGATGCCATCCGGAATACGTGTTTCTGTCCCAACGACTTCCAGTTGATTGACCATCTTGTAAATGTTGTTATCAGCCTGATCGTAATCCAAAAAGCTGATGTGCAAATCTTTTTGAGTATGGTCTTCACGCTTTAGGTAATAACCGTCAGAGACCCATTTCATTATGGTTTTATTACTATCGTACAAATCAGAGCCTGGAAGCACCTGAAACGCTCGTATCACCGCGTTGATCTCAGCCGTCGTAATTCCCTCTGCCTGATACTGACGCATTAAGAATGTTTGAATGTCTTCAGCAATTAATACTTCTTCTAGTTCGCGCTCCAGTGCCTCACCCAGTACATGCGGATAAGACTGCTCTGCCATTAATTCGATAATGGCGTTTTCGAGTTTTTCTTCCGTGAATTTCATCATTAGCTTAGTCAGTCACCAGCATGTTCATGATCAATCGAATCAGGGTGTCCTTCTGCTTCGGATCAGACTCTGCCACCAGCAAGGTCATGGCTGCAAGCCCCGTATCATTGATGATCGGTTCACCGTGAGCATTCATCAAACGACCATTACGATGCAAGAAATCGACAAATAGAAATGCCCCACTGCGCTTGTTCCCATCAGAGAACGGATGATTCTTCACCACGAAGTACAGTAGGTGAGCAGCCTTACTTTCAATGGTGGGGTAAGCCGGTTCACCGAAAACACTTTGATCCAGATTACCGAAGATTCCCTGTAAGCCATCACTACGTGGATTAGCAAAGAGATCGGTTGCCTCTCCCCGAGTTATCAACTGTTGCTTGAGTTCCCCCAATGCTTGCATAGCCATATTCGGATCAGGCAGCACACCACCACGATGGCCTTCAGGATCATCCAGCGAGCCTTCGTCATAGCGCTGAAGCCACAGAAACGTCTGGGTGTAGCGGCTGATAATCTCTACTAGTCCACGTCCCTCATCTGTGCCTAATTCAGGGCTTTGGGCCGCTCTCCGAATGAGCGTAAGGGTTTGCTCCAATTCGGCCGCATTCTGCTCGAAACGCCGCTGATTGAGCGTGTAACCATTAACCAAATACTCCCGCAAACGCTGGGTTGCCCAGATGCGGAACTGCGTCCCTTTTTTCGAATTAACGCGATAACCTACTGATATTGCTGCATCTAAGTTGTAAAATCGAAGCTTGCGCCGAACCTGCCGCTTGCCTTCTTGACGAACTACCGAGGATTCCTCGGTAGTTGCAGACTCATTGAGCTCACCCTCAAGATAGATATTCTTTAAGTGCAAACCGATGGTGTCCGAGTCCCTCTCGAACAGCTCAGCCATCTGTGCCTGAGACAACCACAATGTCTCATGTTCCAAGCGCACGTCTATCTGCGTTTGACCGTCATCGGACTCGTAGATTTCGATGTGGCTGGTGGGAGTCATAAGGCGTTGGAAACAAGCTTTTCGGCGTCAGGGATGGTGAGTTGGCCTGAGAGGAGTTTGGGGAGGAGCGTGTCTCCGAGTGTTTCTAAGATACTGCTACCCACAGACAAGTCTTGCATTCGATTAAAATTAGGTTGCATTAAATTTTCAAAATAGGCTTCGATTCCACCTCCTGCATACACCGTACGATGTGCCAAAATTTTCTTAGGTGATGTATGAACCACGGTAGTTCCTGTAGCACTACCCAACACTGTGTGGCGGCAACGATCAGACTTAAGTACATGATAGATATATATGCTTATACCGCGCTCTTCTATCTCTGAGACAAGACCTACTCGTTGATTATGTAAAAATCTATATTCAGCACAACTTGGAATAATCGCAGGATAACCCAACGTATCTGATTGCTTACTCAGATCGGTCATCGTAACAACAACGTCCCCCTGTTTTAACACATAGTCTTTGGGTACGGGACCATCGTAGTACTTGCATTTGTTGAGTTGGAAGCCTCCTCCTGGTTTGAAGTTACCCGGGGTAACTAACACATCATTGCCAATTTCTTTTGTGAAATACTCACCTTTGAACGCAAATCCATGTTTTATCTCCACTAACTCAGAAAGCGATACATATTGCCACCCCCGAGGCACCCACCCCATCTCATCCACAAACTCGAACCCATCCGGAAACTCACGACGAATCTCTTCCGGCAATGGCTTGCGCGCATCGCCTAACGCCTGACGTGCAGCAGCACGGGCTTTGAGGGGTTCGGGAATCTCATTACCGGCAGCCAGTGCGTTATCGATGACCGGGTCGAAGTCTACAAACCAGCTATTAAACAAGGCCTGCGCCATGGCTTCGAGGGTTTGGTTGGTTTGGCGGTTTAGTTCTATTTTGTCGTCAAGGGCTACCAACACATGAACTATTGCATCCTGTATTTTCCTGTTAGGAACTCGCAACGGAAGTGATGAAAGAATTGTCGTATTCAGGTTTGGCATCGTAGCGCCTATCGCGTGCCTGACTATCCACTCGCGACTTTCGGGAGAACTGAGATGATAATTCAAGTATTCTGCGTTAACACTATTACCTGGTCTCACGAGTAGGCATCCAGTACCGCAGATCATCTGCTCATCATTTGCCCCAATTATCGCTTTACGAGTAACGTCTCCCCTTCGGCTGTAGACGATGTCGCCTTCTTGAACCATATGTTTTGAAAGCCGAGCAGCATCAGCCTCGGTAATTCTGGCGATTCCATCAAGTTCCACACGTCTAGGTCCAATATTGACTGGCATTACGCAAGGTAAGCCTAAGTCAACATAATCTGCAGCGTGAAGTTGGCTACCGAACGGCCCAGTCTGAACGAACCCTCCACCTTCAAACACGAGTTCGCCTAAGGTAATGTCAACATACTCACCCCCCCAAATTTTCCTTCATCTGCGCAATCAACGTATCCTTCATCTTCATTTCAAACGGAATTCCATCATCTTCAATCTCAGCTGCACCCACATACCGCCCGGGCGTCAGCACATAATCATTCGCTTTAATATCATCCAAGGTAGCGGACTTGCAGTATCCAGCCACATCTTCATAATCACCATCAGCCTTTTCACCACGCCATGAATGATAGGTTTTAGCAATAGTTGCAATGTCTTCGTCGGTGAGTTCCTTGTGAGTGCGGTCGATCATGGAGCCCAAATTACGCGCATCGATAAACAAGGTTTCACCTTGCCTGTCTCGCGTAATTCGTTCCCCTTTGTTATCAACCTTTTGTGCTTTCTTTGTCTTAGTGAGGAACCACAAGCACACCGGAATTTGAGTGGTATAGAACAACTGGCCAGGCAGAGCCATCATGCAATCCACTAGATCATTCTCAATAATCTTCTGCCTTATCTTGTCTTCACCACTGGCTGTGGAAC
>JAHDFH010000094.1 GCA_020628305.1 Acidimicrobiales bacterium
TTGTCTGGAGTCGTTGTGGGCAGTGCTTCAGTTGCTCTAACAACAGCGAAGTTTGAATGGCAATCATTCACATCACCACGCGAGACAGGACGCTACTCACTTGGTGCGGTATTGATGGGCATGGGTGGCGTGTTTGCTGGTGGTTGCACTGTGGGTGCTGGTATAAGCGGTGTAGCCAGTCTGAGCATAAGTGCGATGCTCGCTTTGGTGTTCATCGTGATAGGTGCACGAATAACGAATTCGATACTAACTCTGCACACGAAAGAACCTTCGTCCATGGTATCGGCATCGATTTGATCGTTCTGTTTATAAGATGATCGTCTGAAGCAGGGCTCTTGCGCTCTGTTTGGAGTATCCTTGAACACACCGGGTTTTAAGGACTCAACCAGCGATGACTCGTGCTAAGCGATTAAGAAGTAAGATACTTCTGTTTTGTCTTCTCGCCATGCCTTCACTTGCCTTTGGTGATCTCAAAGAGCTAGACACGGATACCTCGCTAAGGGCGGTATATTTTGTTCCGGATGCCGGAACGAATCTAGTTACGGTTGCCATGGTTGTGGTCGCGGGTGAAGTGGATGTTGTTGGCCCGGAGGGGCTTTCCCACTACCTTGAACATCTCATGTTTTGGCATGCGGATAATGTTAATGGCCAGGCAATTCATGCTCGCGATGGAAACGCATGGGTTAATGGAATCGTTTCGTCTTATTACAACCGCGCTGAATTGTCAGAGCTTGAAGATATGGTTGAGTTTTCTGCGCGACTGCTAACTCCACCTGAATTAGCTCGGGCGTTCATGCTGCGAGAGCGCAATGTAGTAAACCGTGAATATGATCTGCGTGTTCTGGAAAATCCTGATGAACGGGTACTCACGGATATGCGTAGGCAGTTGTATGACAACCACCCGATATCGCGTAGCGTGATCGGAACACCGGAAAGTATCAACTCCCTCACCATCCAGCAGGCGATGGGTTTCCACAAAGAGTATTACCACTCCGCGAACGCCATTTTGATTATCAGTGGGGATTTGGATGAACAGACGGTAAAAAAATTGGTTAATTCGCGTTTCGCTCGTCCGGTAACTGGGGATGCTCTGCCGCACCGCCAAGAGTGGCGACAAAATAAAATCAGCGCACAGATTGATGTGGTCAACACCTATGTAGAACCACAAGCAAAATCGACAAGAGTGCTTTATTCATCTCTGTCAGATTGGGTTAACGAAAACGATGACGAACAGCAAGGTGCTTACACCATAGAATTTGCTCGAAGGCTTCTTGAATCGGCGTTACCAGGCAGCCTCGCGAAGCCGTTGCGACTTGATGAGTTTATCGTTAGTGGGTATGAACTCAATATGTTTAAACTGCTGTCTGATCAAGTTGAGCTGCTTATCTTCGCTTGGCCTGATGATGGCATCACGCTAGAGGTAGCTTCAGAAAGTCTGAGCGCTGCCTTGTCGCAAATAGGTGAAAACGGTGTGACAAGAAAAAGTTTCGATAGGATAAAAAAGCGTTGGCTTCAAACGGCAACTCGAGAAGATGCTAACGCGAGAGCAATCCTTTTTCGTGCGTGGCATCAAATTTCATATGGACTGGAACCGAACACTCATGCCGACCATCTTCAACGAATAGAATCGGTTTCCTTGACCGATCTGAATTCGCTTTTTTCGTCTCTCGGTCAACCTCAACGTAAAGTTGTTGGCCTTGTAAAAGGGGAATAACCGTATCTTGAACTCTACAAACCGAAACGTGTTGCGTTTAAGTCGTTTGCCAATACCAATGGGAACCTCTTTTTTTACTATCGCAGCTTTTGCCCTTCTCAGTGGTTGCGCTTCAGTGGGTGATTCGAAGCCCGTAAGCAACACGGCGAGCGCCCCGCAAACAATTTCAACCGATGCAGGTTACAGCTATCTGTATTCGCCCATGCCTGATGCGGATAGAACGGCGGTAGCCATTACGTGGCACAGCGATTTAACCAATGTGCCGGTAGGGCAAGAGGCACTACCCAGATTGGGTATTAACTTAATGCTGAATGGTGGAGCCGGTGGATTGCCTGCAGAGGAAATCATTGCAGATTTTGAAGACCTCGATTCTGGTTCTGACCTATGGGTACAACCTGAAGAAATTTCCGGTTTCATTCTGTCTCCTAAAGAACATATGAGTAAAGCATCGGAGATAGCGAATTTGGTCTTGACCAAACCTAATCTTGAACAGAAGTGGTTTGATCGGGAAAAGAAAATCCTGGTAGATGATGCGTCTGAACGGGAATCTAAAGCTGGGGGACTTGCTTGGAATCTATTTAGGGAAGTGGCGCTTGGGGATCACCCTTACAAGCGCTTTTGGTCTCTTCAACCGTTGGCCGATATTGAGAACATAAAGCTCGACGATGTAAAAGCATGGCATGCGGATGCATTCTCAAACAAAGCATTAACCATCACGGCGGCGGGACATGCTGATGTAGCTGAAATAAGTAACGCTATCGATCGAGTGCTGGTTGATATGCCAAGCATTGATCGAGAGCCTGCAAAGTCGTTTTCCGGACCAGAAATTTCTGATCGAACAATATTGCTGCACAAGCCTGATGTAGAAAAATCAGTCATTCTTATTGTTGGTAAGCTACCAGATCACTCAGAGGCGTTGAATGTTCCGATACAGCTTGGAGTGGGGGTTTTAGGTTGGGGTAAACAGTCACGCCTCTTTACTGCTGTGCGAACCGAATTGGGCGCAGCTTACGGTTTTGGAGCTGGCACCTGGGACATGACGCGTCAGCACCGTGTATTGCATATTTCCGGTGAGATAGAAACTGAACAAGTACAACAGGTTTTTGATGCAGTAGAAATAAGCTATAACAAATTCCGAGCAGACGGCATTAACCTGCTTGAATTCCCTATTGCCAAGAAATTTTATGTGCAGCGCTTGAACGAAGAAATGGATAAGCCTGAAAGTGTTGCTTACTTGATGATGGAAGGCAATTTAAATGGCTTCGGTAACAGCTACATGCCCAATCTAATTAATCAAGTGAAGAGCCAAAAACGCTCAGAGGTTAACCAGACGATTGAGCAGAATTTTCCCGAATTCGAATCAATGCTAAAAATTATTGTCACTCCAGATCCTGACGCTATCGAAGGTGCTTGTGTAATTACTGAGTTTGATCAGTGGCAAAGTTGTGGGTAGTACGTTCGGTTAACTCACCTACGAATGACCTTGGTGTATTGACGTGGCCACTTCTGATCGTATGATGCCAATATGAATGACAAAGATACTAATCACGACCACGACCACGACCATTCTCATTTAGACCCAACCGCATTGCGGGTTAGATCTTTACAAACACTCCTTACCGAAAAGGGATATATCGAAGAGCAAGCGCTGAATGAGCTCATCGATACGTATGAGAATAAAATTGGCCCGAAAAACGGCGCTAAGGTGATCGCAAGGGCATGGGTTGATGCCGAGTACAAACAGTGGCTGCTCAAGGATGCCACTGCGGCGATAGCATCGTTAGACTTTGAAGGGCGCCAAGGTGAACACATGGTGGCGGTTGAGAACACGGCAACGGTGCACAATATGGTTGTATGTACTTTGTGTTCTTGCTATCCATGACCTGTGTTGGGGTTGCCACCAACGTGGTACAAGTCAGCGCCTTATCGTTCGAGGGTTGTGATTGATCCAGCAAGTGTCTTGGCCGAGTTTGGTGTTGAGCTTCCGGAAAACACTCGAATCTCTGTGTGGGATTCCACGGCCGAAGTCCGATATCTGGTAATTCCGATGCGCCCGGAAAACACTGAACACTTAAGCGAGTCGGAATTACAAAATCTAATTAACAGAAACTCGATGATTGGAACGGCTTTGGCAACGCCCGTTGATGAGGCTACGCCATGAGTGGGGTTCATGACATGGGTGGGTTGGAGTGTTACGGCCCAATTGAGTATGAGACGGACGAAAAATTTCACAACGATTGGGAAAGGCAAGTTTTAGCCATCACCCTTGCTATGGGTGCTACGGGTACCTGGAATTTAGATCAATCTCGGTTCTCTCGTGAATCGTTAGAACCTTCTGACTACCTGAGCATTGGCTATTACCGAATATGGTTAAAAGCGTTGGAGTCTCTATTGTTGCAACACGAACTAGTGACTCAACACGAGTTAGAAACTGGCCGCTCGTATTCGGAACCCAAGCAGGTTAAACGGGTATTAAAGGCAACAGATGTTGCGGCTGTCCTTAAAAAAGGAGGGCCGGTGAGTCGTGAGGTTAGCCATGAACCTCGTTTTTCAATCGGTGATGTGGTTCGTGTGAAGAATATCCATACGCCAAAGCACACCCGGCTGCCGTCCTACATTAGAAATCACGTTGGGATTGTTCATGCCATTCATGGCGCACACGTTTACCCGGATGCTCATGCGCAAGGTCTGGGTGAAGACCCCCAATGGCTTTACAACATTAAGTTCCAGGCATCCGAACTTTTTGGTGTGCCTAGATCTCAGCACGATTTTACCCACGCGGATTGTTGGGAACCCTATTTGGAGATCCACCATGGATAATTCCTCAAACATCGAAGCGTTAAAAGACACAAAGCAGTTGTTGGCCTCGGTGCCCTCCATTCCTACAGATGACGAAGGCCCCGTATTCAGCGAACCGTGGCAAGCCGAAGTGTTTGCCATGACTCTCATGCTCCATGAAAAAAAACTCTTCAGCTGGCATGAGTGGGCGGATCAGTTGAGTCGCAGCATTAGCCACGCTCAGCAATCTGGCGATCCTGACTTAGGAAACACCTACTATTTGCACTGGCTGGATGCGCTTGAATCGCTCGTCAATAAGAAAAAGATCAGTCACCCGGGTCAACTTGCTGAGCTCTACCAGCAGTGGGAATCGGCCGCGAACACGACGCCGCACGGTCAACCTATTGTTCTACCTGAGTAGGGAAGCAACGGATCGATGGCGAGTCCTAGAAAGTTAGTACTTCGCTATATCAGCTAAAGAGCCCCAGCGCTCCAGACACTAGTCAATTCGTTCACTAATCAGCGCTCCCAACACGCTTTAGCTCATCCTTCGTCATGAATAGAAATTGCTCAGTCGTTACCTTTCGTAACAGCCGGTGATTTAGTCTGATTTCCAGGCGTTGGGTAAGTTGTATGTTTTATCTAACTTATTGAAATAAATGAAATTATTTCTTTTTTGATTGGCTGCCCTTTGCCCAACTACTATAAGATTCGCTGATTGTGGACTGTGCTGTTTGCATCCTCGGTTGGGCAGATGCGGTGAATAAGCCGCGAAAATACCATTACAACGGGCTCGCACCCGGAGGAGAACTCTAAATGAGTATTGAGAAGAATTTGGATAAATTGCAGCTGAGTCGCCGAACTGTGCTGAAAGCCGGTGCAGCCGGTATGGCAGCTGGCGCGGCACCCATGATCATTCCTAGCACGGCTTACGCGCACGTGAATGAGCCTACAGGAAGCTCGGTCACATTAGGCTTCAACGTACCGCAAAGTGGTCCTTACGCGGATGAAGGCGCTGATGAACTGCGTGCTTATGAGCTAGCGGTTGAGCACCTAAATGGTGGTGGCGACGGCGGCATGATGGGGACTTTCTCATCAAAGGCGCTGCAAGGCGACGGTATCCTGGGTCGTAAAGTTGAATACGTCACTGGTGACACTCAGACCAAGCCAGACGCGGCTCGTGCGTCAGCTCGTTCAATGATCGAAAAAGACGGCGCTGTCATGATCACTGGTGGATCATCATCAGGTGTTGCGGTTGCGGTTCAAGCCCTGTGTCAAGAAGCTGGCGTGATCTTCATGGCCGGTCTGACACACTCAAACGATACAACCGGTAAAGACAAGAAGGCGAACGGTTTCCGTCACTTCTTCAACTCTTACATGTCA
>JAHDFH010000095.1 GCA_020628305.1 Acidimicrobiales bacterium
CTGGCTGAAGGACGCATCAAAAAACAACGGGTGCGTGCCAGAATTATTCGTTAGGCTGGGTTCAGCCTAGCTTTGTTTGAGCTACGGTTGAAACAGAATTGAACCTGAATCGCCCCGGTTTCGTCGGAGGGATTTTTATTTGAGTCACGCAGCAGTGGACTCAATATGTTGACAATACAGTTTCTCATACTCCGCGGGAGATACATCACCAATCGGTTGCAACAATCGACGGTTGTTGAACCATTCAACCCAAGTCAGGGTTGCCTGCTCGACGTGATCACATCCTTTCCACGGACCTTTTTTGTGGATGACTTCAGCTTTGTTTAAACCATTGATAGTCTCCGCTAACGCGTTGTCGTAGGAATCCCCAACATTGCCCGTCGAGGCTTTGAACCCCGCTTCCGACAAGCGCTCGGTATACTTGATCGATAAGTACTGACTGCCTCGGTCGCTATGGTGGGTTACGCCTTGAGGTTTGCCTCTCGCCCAAAAAGCTCGCTCCAACGCATCAAGCACAATATCCGTTTGCAAACTGTTGAGAACTCGCCAGCCAACGATATAGCGCGAGAATACGTCTATAACGAAGGCCACATAAACGAAGCCAGACCATGTCGCTACGTAGGTGATATCAGCGACCCATAGCTGATTCGGACGCTCAGCGCTGAAGTTGCGGTTCACCAGATCCAAAGGCTTATCGGCCAAATCATCAGGGATAGTGGTGCGGCAAACCCTGCCGCGTCGTGCGCCCTTTAAGCCAATATCCCCCCATCAATCTCTCGACAGTGCAGAGCGTGCCACGGGAATGTCTTCGCGCTTGAGCTGCTTCCAGACTTTGCGCGCACCGTAGACCTTATGATTGCCTTCGTACACGCGTGTGATCTGTGGCTTGAGGGTATCATCCCGCTTGGCGCGACGGCAGCGTTGATCGGGGTTGCTCTTCAGGTGCCTATAGAGATAGTACGCAGACGGCGCAATCGGCAAGACTTTGCAGACAGACTCGACACCGCGCACTTCGCGTTCCTGATCGATGAACGCTGCCATCACCTCGGCTTGCGGTCGAGTTCCGCTTGGGCGAAAAAAGCGGCAGCTTTGTGCAGAATTTCATTGGCATGCTTGAGCTCACGATTCTCGCGTTCCAGCTCTTTAAAACGCGAAGCTTCTCCATTGGTTGTACCGGGGCGTTTCCCGGTATCGACTTCCATTTTGTTGAGCCATGAGCGCAGTGTCTCAGGGGCGCAACCAATCTTTGCAGCAACAGACTGTATGGCTGCCCAGCGCGATTTATGCTCGTGCTCGCCTGTCAGTACCATTCGCACTGAGCGTTCTCGTACTTCAAGGGAATATCCAGGTCGTTTGTTCATGGGCTAATTCTCTCAAGAAAGTTAGCCTCCAATAAACTAGGGGTGATTCAATAACTGTCATGGGCGTTTTTACACAAAAGAATTTACAGTCTTGGCATACTATGCCCATCTACGGCCAAATTTACCTTGGTGTAGGGCCCCTTTTTGTCTGGCCTGCTTTCTGGTTACCACCGACTGCACCGGTTCCGTGTGCAGGCACTTTCATGTGACTGGCATCTATCGTCAACAATTCGTAGTCAGGTTGATCAATGAGTTCAACAAGCAGTGCCTCTCATACTCCGTTGCACCTATCACTGCAAGGGTCGATGGCGTGCCCTGTAGGGCTCTTGTTTGTAATCCGTTTCAATCGTTTGTTTATTCCAGTGTGTGTGCTGCTCCGCCAAAACACTTTCTAGGGTCGTGTCTAGCTGTGTGAGTACCGCGGCGCGCTTCTCGGGGTCGTCTTGTGAAGCTTTCAGCTGCTGCAATTGTTTTAAGAATGTATCTCTCATTTGTGTACGTGCAGCTTTTTCTTCGCCACTAGCATTCTCAATGAGAGATGTGAAAAGCTGGTTCATTTCTGAGCTCGCCGGTGCACGATTGTTAGCTAGATTGACCATCATGTCGGCGATCGATGATTGACGATTGGCCTTGTGCTCTTGCCATGTGTCGGGTTGACCATTGGATGCCGCCTCTTTCGAAGCATTATAAGCTTTCATGAGACCTCGGGTGCTGGAATTCCCATAATGGGTAAATAGCGGCACAATCTCGGACCTAGCTTGTGCCCCCTGAGCTTGTAGCATCACGCCACCTACAATCGGAACACCTGCTGACCCAGCTCTTGATTTGTTCACCACCGCTTTTCTCGCAGTAGCGTATTCAAGTGCATATTTTGCTTCAGAGCCACCCTCCGGCTCAGTCGGTTTGGATAGTTTGAGCTGTATGGTGAGAGTGGGGTCACTTCGTTCTTCAGCGGATAGGGATGCCGCTACCCCTGTCAGCTCTTCAATCAGATCGCCTGCTTGCAGCTCAGTAGATAGCTTGTTTGCAACCACCCTAATCATTTAGGGTGTTGCTCCGGGCGGAAGGCCTATTGTCAAAGTAAGTGAATCTTCTTTTCGAAGGCTGTCCGGGTGAGCGGTTGTTACCGTTTTACTGACTTTCACCATGGCGGCTGAGCCTCCGGGGAGTGCCACTTTGATTTTTTCCTCTGTGGATTTGCTCCTGATTTTAGCAGTACTGGAGATATGTGTGAATCCCATCGATTTGTCTGATTGATAGGGCGCCATTTTCTCAAGAATAGTTTGATTAACCGCACTGAGAATTTCGCTAGAACCTTTGGCGTCCGCATGCCCAGATTGCTCGAGCGCTTCTAATCGCATTCCAATGGCAGCGTGAATCAGTGCAACATTACTAGCAAATTGAGCTGCCCGGTCGGTGCTACGAGGTCCAATAGAGTGTGCGGCATAGTCCGTGTTCAAGGATTTTATTTGGCGTTTTATCAGTTTACTCATTGTTGGATTTTGCACCTCTCTATCCAGTATGTGTTTACTCCCGGCGTAATTGGTGACATCGCTTTGTAGATTGTTAAGTGCCGCTAACAACAACTTGGGACTAGCGTTGTTTATATCAGTGCCTTTGGGAAACAAGTTCAAGTTGGATTTGGCGAACCCTATTGACAGTAATGTTATCGTCTGCTTATCCGCTGGGCTAGCCTCGGCAGTTTTTGCGGATTTATCATGTCTCAGCGCTTCCCAAATGGGGGTGTATTTGACATAGGCTTTATCAGTTTTTGTAAGTGTAACTTTTGACGTGGCGGAAACGGCGCTTTTAGTGCGATCTGTACCTAATCCCAAAATTAAGTCCGCATCAGCCGAAACCTGTGCCGCTTTGGTACGGCCTTCGACCATTGTTCTTTCTTGCTTCTTGCTACTTGGCTGAAGTTGCACATCCAATTTCAGCTCAGCCATGAGTTGCGCCTTCAGTAAGGATTGCTGGTCATCCGCTTTCTTCTCAGCCCGCGGCGCAGATTTCAGATCATTTTTTGCTAAGCCGAGGTGATGTAGCAATTTTCTCTTGCCTCTTTGCTTGCGTAGCAGACCTAAGTTCGCGACTGCAGCACTTTCCTGTTGCCCTTCGGGCATGGGTATGCGCAAATCTCCCGCGACACCTAACTGAGCTTGTGCTCGGCCGATGGCACCATCTACCAGCATTGAGCCATACTGCTTTTTGTAGCCTTCCTCCTTCACATACTGGTGGGTTCCTCCTTCGAAAACTTCACCAGATATTCTACCTATCGCGCCAGAGGTCTCACCTTGTGCTGCCGCAAGCCCGATATTTGCTCTTGCTTGGATACCCACCTTCGCTTTTTTTGCCTCGTCATGCACATGGGCACCGGCATGATCTATCGAATCTGACTTGCGCGTTTCTATCCCGACATTGGCTAGGAGCGCTCCAGCCCCAACACCGAATCCAGCGCCAACTGTTGCTCCTCCTTTTTGACCGGATTCTGCGCCTTGATATCGCAGGTAGCTTTGCTCTGCGGCTATATTATTCGCTACGACCTCTTTGCTGGCCGAGCCTCACTTAACTGACATATAGTCGGCCAACATGCTCACCGTTCTATTCATGGCTGAATCTGAGGAGCTATTCGAACTCGCCTTAAGCGCATTAGCTGCCATGGCGAGGCTGGTGGCAGGTGCAGGTTTTCCTTCAGGGGTTTTTAGGAGTTGTGTACGTGCAAGATTGATAACGTCAACGGCCTGCTGCAGCTTTTCGCGCTTTTTGTCCGAGGGCTCGTTCTTTAGCTCCTCTCTGAGCCTGTTTTCCACTCTCCCCAGCACGACGTCATGCTGTTTAACATTGTAGGATGATCCACGAAGATCGAGAGTCTGGAATGAATCCAATCGATGCTTGGAAGGGTCGAGCGTGGCCCCTCCCGCTCGATTAGATTGCGGGGCTGCGGGTTTGGCTGGAGCCGCGTCAGTTTGTCTGCGTAAAAATGCTTTAATGTTAATGTCTACACTCTTTTATCAGGTAGAGCTTATTATTTATGTTGAGTAATTTACGCAATTGTTCAGCTTATATGACTAGCTAGTAGGCCTTGAATAATTCGCAAACGCTATAGTAGTGGCGTAAAACGCGATTAGTGGCGATAGAAATTGACAAACACTGTCTAATATAGACCCCTTTTCTTACAAATTATGTTCGGTAGTTTTAGGGGCCCAGACTAAAAAGAGGAAGATCCAGCTGGCCAGCTGTTTTGCAACCGCCTAGAGAATATGGTTGATAAGCGGTATGAGATTGTGCGTTTTGCTCATGCCATCGACTGGCCTGTGTTCGAAGAGCAATGGGGACAACTGTTCGAGAATTAGGCCGGTGCGCCGGCCATTGCCACGCGGATGATTGCAGGGCTTCATTTCTTAAAACATATTTACAAACTCTCCGATGAAGAGAGTATCAGTCGTTGGGTAGAGAATCCTTATCATCAATACTTTTGTGGAGAAACTTACTTTTAACATGAAGTGCCGATTCACCAGGCTCTATCACACGTTGGCGAAAGCGTATCGGCGAGGAAGGTTGTGAGTAGATGCTCAGTGTCACGATTGAAGCTTCAAAGCGTGCTGGCGCCTTGAACAGTGAATCTATCAAGCGAGTCAGTGTCGATACCACCGTGCAAGAGAAAGCCGTCGCGTTTCCGACCGATTCGAAGCTGTTGAATGATATCAGCCGGCGTTTAGTAAAACTTTGCCTGCTTCATGGATTGTCATTACGACAAAACTACAACCATGTAGCCAAACGCTTATTACGATAGATTGGTGGATACGCCCATGCGAAACACTTCAAACGTATGCGGCCGAGCACTAAAACAGTTAAAACCCGTGCGGGGCGAGTTGTACGTGATATGGAGCGTCAATTGGTGCATGCGAGCACAGAAATACAGTCAGTTTTTTTGCGAAGACCTAGCACTGGCCAAACGCCTGTTGGAACAAAAGTGTGCTGACAAAAATAAGATCTACAGCGTCCATGCGCCTGAAACAGACTGTATTTCCTAGGCTAGAGCAGACAAGCGTTAGGAGTTGGGTGTCAAGGTATCGATTGCCACGACTAATGATACGGGTTATATGGTCGGTAGGTAATCCCCCCATTAATAATTAAGCTTAAAAGTAGAGGGTTATGCTGCCATTGCTAGTTTCTGTTGTGGTGGTATTCCACCGATTGCGGTATTCGGCCTTTCGTTGTTGTAGAGCCACATCCAACGGGTTGCAGTTTCTTGCGCGTGTTGGATAGAATCGAATAAATGCTGATTGAGCCATTCGTGCCTTGCTGTGCGATTGAATCGTTCAACATAAGCATTCTGTTGTGGTTGACCTGGCTGAATAAAACGCAAGTCGATATGGTGTACTTCAGCCCAACTTTTGAAGTGATGACTTAAGTGTTCTGGACCATAGTACTAGCACAATGATCATAACCGGCCCCATGGGCTAGAGTAGATTTGCGAAC
>JAHDFH010000096.1 GCA_020628305.1 Acidimicrobiales bacterium
GAGCCTACAAAGGCAAGTTTGAACGCAGCACGTATTGGTGTCCAACCTGTCAACCATCTCAGTAGGTCTCAGTAGGGACGCGCCAGAACGCGACGCTTTAGTATCATGTACACCACATGGTCATCCTCAAGGCCTCGATGGCCGCAGAGGATCTCTATCTTGATCGGCCCGTTCCAACTCGTTGGGTAGACTCAGCCCCGATGACAACTAATTCTCAAACTATTGTTGTTCTTGGCGATCAACTCAACCGCAACATCGCCTCTTTAGAATACGCAAACCCTAAAGAGTGTCAGATCCTGATGGTCGAAGCTGATGATGAGTTTGAGGCAGGTCTTTGGCACGTCCAACGCATGCATTTGTTTCTAAGCGCTCGTCAACACTTTGCTGAAGAGCTCCGAGCTGAAGGCTTTGAGGTTGACTATCGAGTTTCTAATTCGCTTGCATCAGCAATTATAGAACATAAAGCCGAATTCAATCCCGAGAGTGTCACTGCCATGGAACCACTCAACTGGGATGATCATCAGGCGCTCAAAGATGCAGACGTAGAACTGGTCAGAAACAACCAGTTCTACTGCCACTATGAAGAGTTTGCCGAATGGGCTGGAGGATTAAAGTCCTTCAAGATGGAGGATTTCTATCGTTGGCAGCGTAAACGTTTCAACATTTTCATGGAAGGTAACGGCCCAGTCGGCGGTAAGTGGAACTACGACCATGATAATCGTGAGAAGCCTCCCAAGGATGGCCGCTCATGGCCAACTATCACTAAGTTCGAACAAGACGACATCGATACAGAAGTGATGGAGCGTTTGAAGCCTGGCTGGGGAGATGATCCACACGGGCTTTGGCCTATCAACCGAGAACAAGCTCTGCTCCGTTTAGATGAATTCATTGAAACAGGACTCAAACCGTTCGGACCACATGAAGATGCAATGCTCGAAGAAGAATGGAAGCTCGCTCACTCAACGCTTAGCTCATCGATAAATCTTGGTTTGCTCCACCCAACTGAAGTAATCGAGCTAGCTGAGGCTGCGTACCACTCTGGTGAAGCTCCCATCAACTCAGTTGAAGGCTTCATCAGGCAGGTTCTTGGCTGGCGGGAATATGTTTGGGGCGTTTACTGGCTGTGGATGCCAGAATATCGAGACTTAAACACACTCGAAGCAACCAGAGAGTTGCCAAAGCTATTCACCGGAGAAGCAACAACGCATATGGCGTGTGTTGGAAAGATCGTCAGAGATATCAACAAGAACGCGTACGCACATCACATCGAACGCCTAATGGTTCTGAGCAACTTTGCAATGACCAGCGGTGTTAACCCACAGGAGTTCACTGATTGGATGACCTATGCCTTTGTCGATTCGGCAGAGTGGGTGATGCTGCCAAACGTTATTGGAATGTCGCTACATGCTGACGGAGGCATGATGGCAACAAAGCCGTATGCCTCAGGTGGATCATATGTACACAAGATGAGCAACTTCTGCAAGGGCTGCAAATACGATCCGAAGAAACGCACCGGAGAAGATGCCTGCCCATTCACAACTCTTTACTGGAACTTTCTGCAACGACATCAAGAAAGGTTTAAGAGTAACCACAGGATGTTCCAGCAGTATGCCGGTATGAAGCGTTTGAAAGACCTTGACGAAGTCGGGGAGCGCGCTGAACAAGTGTTGCAACTGCTTGATAAGGGTGAGCTGTAGTGAATGTTTCAGAGATAGTTGAAAAACTTGCAGACCCTCGCTTGCGGCGGGTTAGTGGCGTTTTGATAGTTGTGATCGATGGTCATGGTGGTTCGGGAAAGTCGACACTGGCTGAAATTCTTGGTTCTACAACTGGTTCAACTGTTATTCAAGTAGATGACTTTGCAAGCAACTTGGAAGATGTTGATTTGGTTGAAGCAATTCGCTCAGCTGTGTTAGAACCTATAAGGGAAGGTGAGACTGATTTAAACTACGAGGCCAGAGACTTTTGGTATGGTCAGAACCCTCGAAATGTACACAAGACTGTCACCAACACGGTAATTCTTGAAGGTGTGGGATCTAGTCGCACAGAGTTTAGAAGATTTATTGGGCTCTCTATCTTTGTTGACACTCCACTAGAAACTTGTAGGCGACGAGGCCTTGATCGAGATCTAGGTCAGACTCCTTTAACGGACGAGGAGCTGGAACAGCGGTGGGATGACTGGCACAGAGCTGAGATTGACCACTTTGCCGAGCACGATTCCAGAAACTTTGCAGACTTGATGGTTGCACAGATTGACATTTGAGTAGGTTAGTCACAAGTAAGGGTTCACTCCTCGACTGGCTCTGTCTTTAATAAGTACAGCGGCTACTTATAATTGACGCATGGATGATGTTTACATTGCTGGTCTCTCAGTAGCTGACATTAGATCTGCACTCGACAGCGGAAACCTGACGAGCTTGGAGTTAGTTAAGGCATGTCTCGACGAGATTACAAGGTTCGATTCCGTTCTTCGTAGCGTCATTGAAATTAATCCTGAAGCTTTGGAGATAGCAAAGATTTGCGATGATCAGCGCATGATTGAAATAACAGATATTAGTCCTTTACACGGAATCCCAGTTTTAATTAAAGACAATATCGATACTGCTGACGAGCTGAACACAACTGCTGGTTCGCTCGCATTGCTTGAGGCTCCAAAGCCAAAGGAGGATGCACATATCGTAAAACTGCTTCGAGAAGCCGGTGCTATCATCCTCGGCAAGGCAAATATGAGTGAGTGGGCATTCGCTCGCTGTTTAGAGGGCGGCATTAGTGGTTGGAGCGCCAGAGGTGGGTTTTGTAAGAATCCATATGATCTAAGTCGTTCTCCTTGGGGTTCTAGTAGTGGTTCTTGTGTCGCTGTTGCTGCTGGTCTGGTTCCGCTTGCTGTTGGCACAGAGACAGACGGTTCTATAGTTACAATCCCGGTTCAACTGTGATGATAACAATCTACGATCTCGCTGGCCAATATTCGGAACAAGCTGTGCCGTGCGTTCCATTGACTTTAGCTGGGATGACTGATCGCTATGCCGTCGGGATAGAACCCCGCCGAAGAACCCCAACTTTGAAAATGACTTAAAGCTTCGAGCCTGACTCGGGTGACCTGAGCGGAAACTAAATCATCAAAGCCTTGGACTGTTGTGTCTAACGAGTTCGAGCTTTTTTCTTGGTCTTATCTTGGCGAGGTGGAGTGCCTTGATCGGGGTTTGGCTTGAACTGTGTCTCGATCACCTGTAGTTGATTAGCTAAATTTTGTGTGATCTCGTCAAGAGACACCGCCTCATCATCTGTGACTTGTTGTAGATCCAATACCACCCTGGAATTGATGCTAGTGACTAGGTCATTTGATGTGGCGTTGATCGTATTAATGGTCCTGTGTTCATCATCACCAATAGGACGTTCTTCTAACCTAGCTTGGTGTTTCATCGCCTGAACCTTAAGGCTTGCTTCGTGGCGGATCTTTTGTATTTCAACTCCAGCTTGGTGCCGAATTGCAGCTCTTTTCAGTTGAGCTGTCTTGAGGATTGATTGTCGTTGCTGAGTTGCTCTCTGCAAGGTTTGTTGTCGGAGTTGTTCGCGTTCTGACAAGCGATCTGATCGTTTACGCCTGTTGCTATTGGGTTTTCGTCCGGATGGATACGATCGCCCACTACCTGCAGAAGAATTGGCTGGTCCCCTTGAACGACCTGGTCTGCCCGAACGCCTTGTTTCCGCATCCCAACTTCGCCGCTTTTCAGGATCACTCAATACTTCGAACGCAAGAGCAAGGTTGGAGAAGTCTGCAGAGCGTTGCGCTGTATCAACACCCGGGGCAGCGTCAGGATGTAGCTCTCTAGAAAGCCGTCGGTACGCAGCTTTTATTTCTGACGGACTAGCGGCTCTGGAAACATCCAGCACTTTGTAGTGATCTTGACTCGCATCCGCCATCTGCCTAGTTTATCAGTCGCTTGATCCAAATAGAGGTCGGGGGCCTTCCTCAGCCCGTAAATCAAAGGATCAGATCCTGGAGCCACTCACTCGTACATAAACACTAGGCGAGCCGTACAGGTTTCCTTTGATCTCTTCGATCGAGTCGATGCTGAACAAGTCTTGGCAAAGTGACTGGCAGTATTTAGTTGAGAAAAAGTGCCGGATATGGCCATTGATGGAGTACGTATCTTCACCGAGGACCTCACCTTTGCCATACAGCGGATCGTTTGTTGATTTACAAGCAAAGAACAACCTGCCATCATTTGAAAGCGTCCTATGAATCTCTTCAAAGACTGCTCGAGTGGTTTCGTCATCAAAGTAGTGCAGCGACAGCCGAGCATAAACCAGATCGAAGGTTTCATTCTCGAAGGGAAGAGGGTCTGAAGTGTTGTGGGTTAAAAATGTAATCTCGTCCTTTTCAGAGTGGGTTTTGACGCAATGCTGAATAGCGCTAGCTGAGATATCTGTTGCAGTAACGACATGTCCACTACGAGCGAAGTAGGCAGCGTCGTACCCTGTGCCACAGCCCAAGTCCAGAACAGTTGAACGCTTACCCAGTTGCTTTTCAGTTTCTACGGCATCTTGGGAAACGTTCTCGCTGAGAGGGGAGTTGGCTTCAATCTCACGACGGTGTTTATCTTCCCAGTAGCTTGATGAAGTCACGCCTCAATCATATAGCCGAATACAAAACGGCCCCGCGGAACCGTTTTCAGGGGAACAGAACCTGTGATGATATTTCTCAATTCAGCAAGCGGCTGCCTGGGAGGGTGGCGGCACCTTCTCCAACGCGAAATCAGGCTGCTCTTAATGATGCTCGATCCGCTAAAGCAGGTCAGCGTCTTGTGATGTAAGCACTTCGCCGTCTCTATAACTCAAGAGAGACCCTTTACTTGAGCATTGACTGACTAGGCTAACGACGTGTCAGGTCTAACTAATCTCCAGGAAACTTTGAACTCTTTAGTTGTCAGCTGCGATGAGCTTCAATACGGATTTTCAACTGTTGTAGATTCAGAGGGTCTATCACTCGATGGCGTCCTGGCAACATTTGTTGAAGAAGAGGGCTTAACCATCATTGCCCAAGTTGAAAGGCTCGTAGATCTAGAACTCGAATTCGAAGGACCGTTTGCCAAACTCACCATTGAGGTTCATACCTCACTCGAACTTGTTGGTTTGACAGCGGCCCTAGCTACTGCCCTGACAAATGCTGGTGTCTCCGCAAACGTGGTCGCTGCTTTCTATCATGATCATATCTTTGTGCGGTGGGACCAGAAAGCTGAAGCTATTGCAGCCCTTGAAGCCTTGAAGAGCTAGCCAATACCCTCAAATCAGTCCCTCAAGTCGCTCAAATTGAGTTCAGCATCTAGACTTCAGATCGTGACAAACCTTACAATTACTCGTCCTGATGACTGGCACGTTCACCTCCGTGACGGAGATTCACTCTCACTCACCTGTGAACACATGGCCAGGTATTTCGGCAGGGCAATGGTTATGCCAAATCTCCAGCCGCCAGCCACAACAGTAGCTGACGCAGCTGCCTACAGGGATCGAATCTTGGAGGCGATGAAAGGCCTTTCAAGGCAGTTCGACCCGTTGATGACGTTGTATCTGACAGACCAGTCAACGGGCGATGAGATGCGTAAGGCTGCTGCATCAGATTTTGTGCAGGCAGTTAAGCTTTACCCAGCTGGGGCAACAACCAACTCAGCAGCAGGTGTTGCAGAACTTGATGCTTTGTACCCAACTCTTGAAGTTATGGAAGAAGTTGATCTTCCGTTGATGATGCACGGTGAGGTCACCGACAATCACATCGACATTTTCGACCGTGAGA
>JAHDFH010000097.1 GCA_020628305.1 Acidimicrobiales bacterium
CTAACCCAACCCTCTTTAAGTGAACTCATAAGTACAGTTAACCTTATCGGCGCTGCCTGGTGGCTCGCTACATGGGGCGGTAACACCACAATTTTGTGGGGGTTCATCGCTCTAGTCGCAGTTGGTCAGGCCGTCGGCGGTGTTTACTATTACCTGGCCGATTATCATCTGACGTTCAAAGAGCTACGAGTAGCGGCGTGGCTTTGCGTCGCTCATGCGCTCGTAGTGATCCCTATGATTGTCGGTTTAATTGTCGGGCTGCTTGTGGTGGTGCTGTTGGCGTTTCTGTTTTTCGTGTTGCCTATGCTCGTCGTGTTGTTGATGCTCGGGGTGCGGCCACCTCGTGACCTCTCCCCTGCCCAAGTAAACAGATTCTTTGACCGACGCCAACAGCAACAGCAAACAAGACAACAACAACAAACGGCAGAAACCCCACAGTCGAACAACGGAGGCGTTGGCCGCATCTTGCGCGCCGATCCATTCACAGCGGACAAGCCAGACAGCTCGCAACCGCTAACGGCGGTCTGTGGTTTTCGTTCAGGCGATCAGATTGTAGACATCGCCCCATTCGAGTCAAAGATGCATGTTTACACATCAAAACCCGAACAAGTTACAGTGACGATATGGCCAGAAGGCCGCAACGTAGTTGTCTGGTGTCCTGGTAATAATGTCAAGGTTAATTTGTTAGTCAGATAGAAGATTTAAGCGACTGCTTAAATAAGGGTGTAGAATGTCAGTGTTGACTAAAGAAACATCGGGCAGTTTCTCGGGAGAGAAACCGCAGGCCACCAGGGGAAGGCCGAAGATGGCCGATGATAAGAAGCTAAAGCCTAGAACTGTGAACTTGCCTCAATCAACGATCGAGGCGCTAGAGCAGGCATACCCCGATGCAGCTTTTAGCGAAGCGATACGGATCGCTGTCACTGATCACCTGAACCGTACGAAAAACCAGACCCCAGCAGAGAGAGCAGCGCATCAAGCGCTAGCGGCTGCGCTCAAAACGATGGAGAACAGCAGCGACGGACAGACCGAAGGCAGCGGGCCTACCTAGCTTTAAGGCTGTGTGTCAATCTGTGATTGGAATTTTCTTCAGAAGTAAACCAATAATAGGTGACATGACCAGCACCGCTGTCGGCTGCCCTAATATCGTTGCAGGGAAATGATAGGCAGACCGAGAGTGGTGGACCTTTCTGAGTGTCGAGAAAAGCGTTCATGTGTTAGTTGGTTTTGTTCTTATTGCCGCAACCTTTGTGTGATCCTTGTTTGACATCGTTGAGAAGTGCAGCACCGAAGGTTAGGTCTCCGTGTCCAAACAGTTTTTTTTCTGACAGGAAAGCTTCGTGGCCATCGCCAAAGAAGCTTCCTTCGGTAACGGCCAGGCCCAAGATGGGGTCTGGTTGGGTGCCGACGAAACAGGCGTTTGGCAGGTCTGCTTCGGGGTCGTCTATTAGTACTGTCCTGTTGGTTCTGTTGACGCCTTGGGTTCCTGAACAGTCTTGCCAAAAGATCGTTTGTTCCGTTGCGGAACCTTTTTCAAAGGTGCTACACACGCCAGCGAGTAGGTGCACGTTTGTTTTATGACGGTCCCCGAAGGAGTCAAGTCCGAGGGCAGAATCTCGACCAGATTCCAACAATTTGCGAAGTTCCTCAGGATCGTCATTTTTAGCTGCTTCTAACAGGAGCGGTCCATTTGCCTCAGCCAAGGGGGCCAATCCTATTAGGCCGATGGAGACCTCTTCAGTCGTAAGGCCACTTTTCTCTGCCCAGTCGGCAACTAACGCACAGGGCTGGGTTAGACATTCGTAGTTCAGGAGATCGATATTGCTTAGACACTGTGAGGTTGAACATTCAGAACGTTCAACCGCTGCAAAAATTTCGTGTGCTGCTTCATGCATGCGGTTTTCGAGTTCGTCGGCTCGTAGCCCGTAGTTGAAAGGACTGACAATGACGGAGTTGCGCAGTTTGGGAAATTCACCTGCTAAGAAAATCTGCGACCATCGAGCGGACGCAAACGAAGCACCCAACAGATCCACAGGGCCATCCGAGGACTGTAGTATTTCTTCGACAGCGTTCGCATACCCAGAAACATATAATTCAGACAGTTCATCGAACCCGCAGGCCGAAGCGGCCTTTTCGGGGGCAGCCTTACGGCACTCTAAAGAAAGATCTTCTGGGTCGGGAGAAACAAGTAAGATTAGCTTAGATCGGTCTACATCTGGGCTCTCACTAAGGTCGGTCAGAATTTCGATAGCAGCAGGACCTGTGATCAAAGGTCCTCCTGGGTCGATCAATACGGTATCACTGAGGCCATTTACCGGTGTAAGGACAACCGCTGTGTAACCAGAAGACACTTCTTGCGTGCAGATATCGTGAGAGTCAGAAATTGGTTTCGCCTCGATACATGCATGCTCGCCACCTTGTTCGGTGGCGC
The DNA here is from genome assembly GCA_020628305.1 of Acidimicrobiales bacterium. GTDB lineage: Bacteria > Actinomycetota > Acidimicrobiia > Acidimicrobiales > SZUA-35 > JAHDDW01. The sequence continues at coordinate 2,432 of JAHDFH010000097.1, forward strand.
TGGCGTTGTGGTCTATGCCTATGGCCCAGACTAGAAGAGCTACAACTGCTACGGCAAGACCAAAGACACCTAAGGCCTTTGGTCTTGCCATGCTAAATGAATTCAGCAAACCAGATTCCATTATCTCGTTGCGACTTCTTCAGTCGATCGACCACCGTTGTTATAGAAGTACCCGTCTCCATAGTCTGACCAGTAAGGTTGCGTGCCTTGTCGAACCTTAACCTCTATAGCGAATCCAGCCTCAACAGCCTTGCCGTACTCGCCGAAGCCACCAAAAAACGACTTTTGGTTACGGTACTCCATGTGCATTCCTCCAAAGCGGTCGCCTTTCTCATACGTTTTATCGCAAGAGAGTATTTCAGTCGAAACTCCGCGTGCACCAATCGATACGTTTGAGCAGCTACCCGTTTTCGATCCTGGATCAGCTTGCACACGATCATCCAGCACTTTCCAAGCACTTGCGTTCGTAATAGACGAGATCGAATCAATGTCCATCACGGTCGCAGATCGATCTATGCCAAAAACGGTAATTTTTTTGGGTACGGCGCGAGTGTACTGTGTGTACACATACCAATCGGCGCTCCGATTCGAATCAACGACCTTGTCCTTTATCCAGGTTAGTCGAACGCTACCCATCTGACCAGAAATCCAGCCTGTATTGTTGTTACTTACGCGAACTGTGGAGGCGAACCCTCTTTCAGTTGGTATGGAAGCACTTCCAGTGGCTTCGTCGTCTTCTTCTTTCTGACTTTCAAGACCAAGTCGCTCATCCGTTACCTCGCCAGAAGAATCGACTACTCGTTCTACTTCAATCTCAACTTCGGTGCCTTCCTGAACGAAACCAACGACCTCGGAATCTTCGATCGAGAAAACTTCTAGATCTTCTACAGAGTTCGTGCCTGCGGGTAAGTCACGAATAGCTTCCCCTAGGTTTGCCATACTTCCGTCTATGCCCTCGATAGTTTCTTCGACGGCTTCTTCTGCTTCGACGGCTTCTTCTTTAGCTGTTTCGACGGCTTCTTCTGCTTCGACGGCTTCTTCTGCTTCGACGGCTTCTTCTTCAGCTGTTTCGACGGCTTCTTCTGCTTCGACGGCTTCTTCTTCAGCTGTTTCGACGGCTTCTTCTGCTTTTCCGATCTCAGTAAGGACTTCGCTACTATTTATGATCGAAGACTGGACTTCCCCATCCTTTATGAGTTGCCGCTCAAGAGTTGACCCCTCTGGTACAGCAATTTCAGGTTCTCCCAACTCGCTTTCTTGGGCTGGGGCTGGAGCGGTAAAAGATAGCAAACCGACTAGTGTCACTAACGAAATAGTTAAAATTTTAATTTTGTTCACATTTTCCTCAACTTGTTGAGAGACAATATTTATTTGCCTTTATTTCCACCATTATCTATATCAGGTGCACGAATGTGTTTGCAAGCAATGATCGACAACCATGTCGGTAGCGGGGCTTTTGGGTAAAAATCTCTATTTGTTGTATCAATAGTGGAAGTAAACTCGGCTATCTGCCGCCACACGCCGCCACCAGAACCACACTGACTTGCTAGTGCTTTTCAGGGCGCAGGCATGGCTATTCACGGAGTAACGGGTTTCAATGGCCATGCGGTTCTGTTGGGGTATACCCCAACAGGTCTAAGTGAGAGCGACCATTTTGCGGCCACTTAGACCCGAATTGCCTATTCCTGAACCATTCCCGCTAGGTTCCTATCATGTATGGGTAAGGTTCGGGCGGTAGGTCAAAATGTCGGATACGTGCGAGTGTCATCACTGACACAAAACACCGAACGTCAACTAGAAGGCATCGACCTAGACCGAGTATTCACCGACAAAGTATCAGGCGTTAATGCGGAACGCCCCCAGCTCGCCGACATGTGCGACTACGTACGAGACGGCGACACCGTCTATGTCCACTCGATGGATCGACTAGCTAGGCGGCTCGTCCTGCTAAAGCAGATAGTCGACGACCTTACAGCCAAAGGCGCAACCGTCAAATTCGTCAAAGAAGGTTTGACCTTCACAGGCGATGACACACCGATGCAAAACCTATTGCTGTCGATGATGGGCGCAGTCGCAGAGTTCGAACGAGCCTACATTTTAGAGCGGCAACGTGAAGGCGTAGCGCTAGCGAAACGAGACGGCAAATACAAAGGCCGCTCCCCTACACTCAGCCCAGTACAAGCCGTTGAACTAAGACAACGAGCCGCAGCAGGCGAGAAAAAAACGTTGTTGGCGAAAGAGTACGGGATCGGCAAAACCACCCTCTACAACTACCTGAAAAAAGACACTAAATGAGCAGCGCTGACGACCTTGTAGCTTTCTTAGACGAGTCACGTAAGCCAGTTAGGAACAGAAAGACAGGCAAACCAGATAAAGCCCGTATTTATTACGTAACGGCAGCGGCGGTGGTTTTCCGAGGTGATCTAGACCGTTGCCGCAAGCAATTATTAGAAATCGAAACAGAGGTAGGTTTTGAACTTCATTATGGTGAAACGATGAAGAGCCATCAACGACGTGAACGAGTTGCGACCGCCCTAGCTGATCTTGACAGTTGGGAGGGTTTCATATTTGAGACGCCAAGACCGATAGCGAACAAAAAAGGATCTGAAAGGACAGCTCGGTCAGCTCAGCTAAGAAAAGCGTACACATTCTTTGACGGCGAAGGGATCACAAGTGCGGTTCTTGAAACTCGTAGTAGAGCAAGCGTCGGGCGTGCAACCCTTGACGACAGAGACATAGCACTTCTTCAAAAGATGCAGTCAAAAGGCGAAATTTCTAGAGACCTCCAGATCAGCCACGCTAGCAAAGAAGAACCGATGCTAAAGATAGCTGACTTCTTAGCCAGTTCTCGATCCGACTTTCTATGTTCAAGCGATGTCTCGATCTACCCACTAGTCGGGCATCGAGTGACTAGTGTAGGATCGGAAACTTCACCCTAAAAACGCAGGGGCCTCGGGGCGTTGCTACAACGCAGTCCGAGGCTTACTTACACATAGCTAACTATGTGTCTATAACCAGTATCGGTCTAAAAGGTTGAAAAATCAACCTTTTAGTTAACTGTTGGCCCAAAAGCTTCGGTCGAGATTGTACACCCAGTTTGTAGACTCGGGGCGCAACAAGAACACCTTGCGCCCCGACCAGCTCGTTACCTGCTTTTTGTGCAGTTCGGGAGGTTGTCGAGGTTGTTGGCTGAATTGCCGTCAGCTTCGGTGGTCAGATAGGCCGACACGTCGCCAGCGGCCATGATCTGGCTGGTAATATCGGCGGAGCGCTCAGAAGGCAAGCAACATTTCGTATCTAACCCGATTGCCGGTTCCACTGAGCCGCCAACTCCGCCAACGCCCGCTCC
>JAHDFH010000019.1 GCA_020628305.1 Acidimicrobiales bacterium
AAGGAAGTGTCCTCGTAAGGGGACCGTGGGTTCAAATCCCACCCTCTCCGCTCTTATCTTGATCTAAGGTGTTTGAACTCTTCTGAACGAAGTGGCGGAGCCTCTACCTGCCGAAAGAAGTTTTCCATCGGGGCTAAAGGCGTAGCCTTCTATTACTTCAAAGCCTTGCTCAGTCTTGTCGGCAGCCCAACGTCTAGAGCTTTGCAAACCGCTAACGCCCTCGACGAAACCGCCACTCAAAACCTGGTCATGTTCTAGCTGCCCGTTTTCAAGGTCTGGACGGAAATCCGAGAAGATTCCTTCAGCCCTTGCCCTGTTGCTGCCATCGAGCCGGTTGCTCAGCTCATCATATCGTGCCTGCATTTCACGGAAATCTCTCGCATCTGTTTCAAAAGGCAACCTGCCCTTGTCTTTAGCTACACGAAGCTCGCTGCACTCTTCGGGATTCAAGAACTGGTCGGTGGTCCAATGCTGCGGATTATGAATTATCGCGAATGCACGCGATGCAGTATATTCGCCTCGAGTGTTCGTATAAGGCAGCGACAGCCCTTCAGGTGCGACCTCTAGATCGCCACGAAAAAACTGATGTTCAACACTTGGAGCTGGCGATCGGCTCTCGTCCACAAAGTTAGCAGCTCGAGGATGAGGGTTGATATACAAGGGCCGCAGAGACACAGCTAGCGAGCCAGTTGGAAAATCGCCCTGCCCCCATTCATCGACACTCGACCAGTGGAAGGGAATCTTTGAAACAGGTTTGCCCGGTCGGAGACTCAAAGCAGCTAGGCCTCCAAAGCTTGGGTCAATAACAAGATGATCAAGCAAAGCTACCGATGGACCATACATGCCTCCACAATCTTCGAACGTTTCTCCATGGTGACGATCCAGCGTGCAATTCACCTCAAGAACTAGGCCGGTTCGATGAGGTAACATCTCACGAATCTCAGCTGAGTTAGCCACTCCATATAAGTGTGGTGCAACGCTCCTCCCTAAGTATCCGTTCAGGTGATTTTGGACGTCGATGTGGTTACCTTGAACTTTCTGCTCGGAGGTTCGAAAACTCTCAATCGCTTCAATTTCAGCGATGCCTGGCAGCTGTAAAGCTCCTTTGGCGATCAATGGTGGTAAGTGAAACCGCAGAGAGGAACCTGCATCGCCTCTCTCAAGATCAGAGTGTGTCAATCCAGCTTCAGTTGTCCAAGAGGTGTACGATGAAACCGCTTGTCTAACAAGTTCGAGAACCGTCTGATAGTCCAGGCCATCCTCTTCTTTCAATAGTCCCGTCATAAAACTAAGGTTACCAGCAGGTTAACATGACCGAGCCTTTCACCGTGCCCGACTACTCGATACACTTAAATCATGAGAGTCCCACGCAAACAACGTTTAGACATTCGTCGCAGCTCTCGTATTTCCGGGGACTGCACTTAACTTTTCTTTCAGCTTAAGCCCTTGCAGCCCCCGAGTAATTTCTGGGGCTTTTAATGTTTTAGGAGTAACAATGAACGAAACAATTAACTTAAACGAGCCATCATCGATGGACGCACAATCAAAGATCGGACTTATCTCAGGATTCGGACCCTTGGCAGGGGCTGACGTCCTAAAAAGAATCCTGGAATACAGCGCACGGCAATACTCGGCATTTGAAGATCATGAATACCCGTCTGTTGTTTTGCAAAGTCAGGGCTTCGATGGATTTGGAGATAGTGCAGAGTTATCGAATGGCTTTCAAGAGGCCCTGGTTGAACTTGCTACGCAAGTAACTTCAGGTGGCGCCAGCATCATTGGAGTTGCGTGCAACACTGCCCATCTCTACCTACCCGAGATTCAAGCATCTGCGTCCAGAGCAGTTGTTGTTAACCTTATTGAAGAGGTGGCTTTGAAAGCTGCAGGAATTCCCAAACGATACCTACTGCTCACTTCACAAAGCACCAAAGATGAGGGGCTCCACTCTCAGCGTTTGAAACAACACGGTGTAGATTTTTGCGAAACAACGATTGAACAACAGGAGCGCATCAACGAGGTCATCAATGCTGTGATGCAGTTCGACCTGGATCTGGCTGCTGAAACCCTAAGGACAGTCATTATTGATTCTCAGCCTCTGCGGATCGAAGGCTTGATACTTGGCTGCACTGAGCTGCCGATTGCCTATCAAGCCCTCGCAAAAGAGATTGACCTACCAGTAATAGATTCCAATCAAGTACTTGCTGAAGCTTTGACAGATCGTTATTACGAGAATTGACTAATTGAAGGGTGTCGTAGCGACATGTTAACCTTCAATTATGAAGTTTGACGACGTTGAAGAAAACGAGAAAATTAATCTGATCCAAGAACATCTTGTGACTGATTACTCTTCTCTACCAAGCCATGTTCAGAGCATCATTGCGAAAAGCAAAGCTGAGTATGCCTGTGACGTAAGCACCGAATCGATCGAAACAACTTAGTTACTCCCATGCGGCGGAAAGTTATGCTTGCTCCTCAGATAGAAGAAACGATAGTAAGTACACTTCCGGAACTTGCCTCTGGAGCTACAGATTTACCCTCACAGAAAGAGTTCCTTGAGCAAGCACTTCCGCCAATCATCGAGACCTATAGCGCCTACTTTGATGAGTTGGAATCGATCTTCCCAGGGCGTGACGACCACAAATATGCTGCCTTTACTCACCTTCTCGGCATTGACCTAACAGAAACTTACGCTCAGTACGTTTATGCACTCGGAGGCGGAGACTTCATCGTCATCAATAGACTTGTTCTGTCGCCAAGACTTGAAATCCATGATGACTGAGCGTTAGCTAGTCAAACCCAACTTAAACCCTTAAGTAGTTTCAACCGATAAGGTCTTGAAATGAAACCAGTTCTAGGAACCTGTTACTATCCCGAGCATTGGCCTGAAGCTCAGTGGGCTGAAGATGCCAAGCGCATGGCAGACCTTGGTTTGAAGTTGGTGCGTATCGGCGAGTTTGCTTGGTCGAAGCTAGAACCAACTCCAGGCGATTACCATTGGACTTTGTTGCCTAACGAATAAGGCCGGTTCTATCGCTGAACGGGCTGGAGAAGTTAGTTTGCGTAATCAGGGCTTCGTACACTGTACGATCACCTCTCCCCTCAACGACTGCTGTAAACGCAAATGCCGACTGACTCACTCTCGCAACCCCCGCTTCTGCCGGAGGTCCAATAAGTCTGATCTGATACTTCAAGTGGTGAAGAATCACCCCGAGCTCAGCCTCATCAATCTGGATACCTTGTTCTGCTAACGAGGCTACGACTGTACTAGTTTCATCGATCAATCCGGCGATTGCTCCATCTGCGGTTCGCAGCACTTCATTTGCAACTGCAGATGCTAGAGCTTCTCGCTGCTCGCCCTTCAAGTCGCTGAGTTCGAAAGGCACGGTAACTGATTGTCGTTGACTGCCAGCAGCAATCTTTCGCACACCAGCTATCAATGCTGATAACTCAACTCGAACTTTCTCAGTTACAAGCCGCTCTACAAAGTCCTTACCAGCCGTGTTTACCAACCGCACATTTATACCTGGCACGACCATCATGTCGAAGTCATTACCTGAATTACCGAACGCAAAACATTTTGTTGCGTCAATCTCTAACGCTTCGCAAACTCGCCTGACAACACCGCCCTTGTTTCCATGAGGGTTGAATATTTGCACCTGCCATGGAATAGGACCTTCGGCTTCCACTTCAGCCCGGGCACGTCCATTTAGGTCTTCGATAGCAACAGCTGCAAAACCTTGAAGCTTTGAGATCTCATCAACAATGTCGTCTGCTTCTTCTTTCGAAATGAACCTTACACAAACTCGGCAAGCTTCTTGTGGTAGTTCACCCTCTGACTCGCCCAAAACGTAATCATCGTACTCGACTACGACCTGTTCGGGGTTACTTGACTGATTCTGTAAAGAGATACCAGCAACTTTCTCGACTATCTCCTGAATAGGCTCAAAGGAGCTACCAATATCTAGGAAGACTTCGTCAAGAATCTCCACCTTCGATGTCTCATCGCTATAGCCGAACTGAGCAAGCCTTGAACCACCATCAATAAAGCACAGCCCGTGACCAATGATGCCGTGTAGCTGCTCCATCACTTCATCAGAACGGTCAGCTTTTCTGCCAGTCACAGGAAGAATAAGATACTTTTCAGATAGTGCCTTAAGAGCTGCAAGAACTTCAGCACTAACTTCAGTTCCCTCATCAGGCAGCGTCGTACCATCAAGATCTAAGTAAATGATGCCATTTCTGGCTTCTAAAGCCTGCTTAAGGGCTTTTTCCCAAGCTTTATTCATTCCGACGCCTTTAATAGTTCCATATTAGTGTATGAAGATGAGTGCCGCAGGTCGGGTTAGGTAGCCAATTCGGCCTAGACCTGCGAGACTTATGCCCATGAATGAAAAAGCCAACATAGCTGACCTCATAATCGAAAATCTGCCCGAGCTTGAGCCGGTTCAGCGCTTTGTTGTTGCAATAGCTGGTCCGCCTGCATCCGGTAAATCAACTCTCACAGAAGAGCTGCTAGCCAAGCTTGGATCAAAAGGCGGCGCTTTAGGGCTTGACGCATACCATCTCGATGACACAATCTTAGAAGCTCGTGGAGAGGGGCACCGCAAAGGAGCAGTGCACACATTTGACCCCATTGCTTACAAGAACACTCTTGTTGCTTTAAAGACCAACCCGTCAGAGACAGTAACAGTTCCAGTGTTTGACAGAAGTATAGAGATATCTAGAAACTGTGCGCATGTCATCGAGCCCCAACAAACTGTTCTGGTAACCGAAGGCAACTACCTTCTGTTAGAACAAGACCCGTGGCTCGATTTAAAGCAGCACTTCGATCTAACAGTAAAACTAAGCCCAAGCTTTGAAGTTATTGAACAACGCCTACATCAACGCTGGGTAGACCACGGATACCCACCAGCAGAGATTGAAGCCAAAGTGAACGACAACGACCTACCCAACGCAAAATTTGTTGTTGAGAACTCAGGGCCAGCTGATCTCGAGTTTGATTAGGTCTACGTGGGACATTGGGGACGGGGGTATTTGTCCAACCCGCCTAGTCACAGAATGTCAGACCGTTGTGCGATGATGCGAGAATGAAAAAAGCGGAGGCAACCATTACCCCATCAGAGCTACTAGATTCAGACGTTTCTGCATCACTCGCATATATCTCAGTTGATAGCGACATGTATAGTGCAACCGAGACTGAACAAATGCTCGATGACCTTACCCTCAACCAGGGCATCCAAGTGCTGACGAAAGAAATGCTGCAAGATTGGCTCTGGGAGGAGGTTCCAACGAAGATGCGGGGCTTGGATCATCAGTTCCCGGCGATTGCTGCGAAACTTATGTCAAACCTCTTCGACGATCTCGAACTGTATGAATACGCTGAAGTATGTCGATCAGAAAGAACCAAGACAATCCTTAACGCCCTGACTCATGAGCGACACGACAGTCAAGAGCAGCAATGAAAGTAGGGATCGCTCTAAAGAAAGGCGTTCAATCTGCCGTTACTACCACTGCAAGCACTTTGCTTGCAGTGCACCCAGATAGCATCTATAGTAGAAATATGAACAAAACACTACAGGTTCGAGACGTTCCAGAAGCAACTCACAATAAACTTCGCTCTCGCGCTGGTGCTAGTGGGAAGTCATTGTCTCAATATGTCCTAGAACTATTGAACCGTTCCGCATCCACTCCCACTGTTGAAGAAGTACTTGATCAAGCCTCAAAACGACCTATCAACGTATCTGAACCATCAGTTGTCGATGCGATTCGCTCTAGACGAGATCTTGAGTGAATTGCACCAATGACAGTAGTCGACACATCAGCTCTTGTTCTCGCTTTAGCTGATCCAACACATAAAGCTGCGGAACATCTTGTCAAGAGTGAAGCTTTACACGCCCCACACCTAATTGATATTGAATTCCTTCATGTAACACGTAAGCTTTGGTTGAAGAACGAGATTAGCGAAGACCAAGCCAGCCAGCTTCTTATCAGTCTGTCAGACGTGCCTATTACGAGGCATCAACACTTACCACTTAACCAGCGCATTTGGCAGCACCGTCACAACCTCACTCCTCACGATGCCAGCTTCGTGGTCCTGGCAGAGGTTCTAGAGTGCCCCCTCCTCACAGCCGATCGAAAAATGGCCGAATCGCCGGGCTGCGATAGTGTCGAATTCATTTTGGTCTGAAGTTTTCCAACGACCAACTATGGGGCCATTAGCTTTTCGTTCTCTATCGCCAGCTGATTCTTCCCAGCTCGCCCCATCCTCAGTTCGCGAATCTCAGGGGAAGGAATAGCAGTGGGTTCGACCCGTGTTGTCTTGTTCGACCCTGGGCTTTAGCTGTGCTCCATACACTCGTGGAGTGTTTCTAGTTCTGTGAAGTGAAAACCACTTCTGGCAGAGTCTGCCAGAACTTGTCACAGCTGCGACACCTAAATTTGCTTGACTGTAGGAAACAGACAAGAAAGGAACACCACATGCGATCTCTCCACAGATCATCAAGCAGGACTGAAACAGAAATCGGCTTCGCTGTTCGCAGTGCCCGATATCTAGCAAATAACGGTTATTCCTTTGGCCAAATCAAACGTGCCCTCGTGAACGAGCTAGATATAAAGCGCTGGCAAGCTGAGCAAATCGCGGCTAGAACATAGAATTCAGAAGGCTCCATCGTGATCTTTGCTAGGGTCACAAGATGGAGTCTTCTTCTAATCTTCAGGCGATTGGATTAGTTGCCCGCAGGCTTAGGCGCTTTGCAGAGGCTATATCGCAGGGCCATGAGCTGGGCATAGCCCCCGGCAGCTTTCATGAACCTTGGAAAATTGAGTTCCATCAAGCCGCACTCACCGTTTACACTGAAGCGCTTCCCTGGTCTTACCTTCTAAAGTTAGCTTCTGCATTTGAGGACTGTTTGGCTCGTTCAGTCTCCGTGATTGGTCCGGGCGAGTACGCTGAAGAATGGTCGCTGTTTCAACAGTATCTAAGAACCTACGCTGAAACAGCACGCGGCGCTGCACCCCAAGATGTTTGTCCGACTCCTACTCAGGCGAATGAGATCGAGCCCGTCAGCCCACCAATACTTCCCTTCAATAAACTTTCAGGTCTCGTTTCAGAACGAGGCGCTACCAGACTCAAAGAGGTCGCCGCAGCTGTTGAAACATTTTGCGATGAAAGCTTGGATCTCTCACCTCTTACCGAGCTTGAGGCCCAGTGGTTGAGACAGATAGTGAACGGTGATCGGGTTCTTGATATTGCGGAGAGTTCAGGGTATTCAGAAAGGAGCTTGTACCGAGCACTTTCTGATCTTTGGGACCGCCTTGGTGTTGATAACCGCCATGAGGCAGTAGCTCTCGCAACCGAAAAACAATGGATCTAGGTTAGTTTCAGCTATCAATCCAGTGCCTGAGCAGACCCTCTGTCGTATTCACGGATCGCCATTCTCCGTACAACCACTGCCATCTTATCCATCGACGATATCGAAATTTCGCTAAATTAGTGCTGTTGGCAACACTGAAGTAAAAGCTTGACTTAAACGTGGATAGGCCGATGGGCTTACGTGCAGATTTCTTATGTTTTGTGGATCGCAGGAGGGGCGGCCATCAGTCTTTATGACAGTGTCTAGCGCATTGGCTATAGCGCTATGTATCTCAACAAGCCAGCTACTTGCAGCTAACAAGTTGAAAGATTTAACGACAGCGCACCTACCCAGCACACTTAAGGACACTCCATGAACTAGCATTGCAAAGTGACCGTCACTAGCCCAGAAACTTCAAGCTTTACACCCTTCAACTGGCTTCTGCTATTGACGTGTGCCGGGCTATGGGGAGCTTCGTTTCTGTTTATGGACATTGCGCTTGAAGCCTTTGCCCCGGGCTTGGTCACCTGGTTAAGAATAGGTTTTGGATGCGTCACTTTGTGGACCATACCCGTTTCTAACTACGCCATTCCAAAAGAGGACCGACGTAGCGTGGCCGTCCTAGGCGTGCTGTGGATGGCGTTTCCTCTTTCGATGTTTCCAATCGCACAGCAATGGATCGACTCCTCGTTAGCCGGGATGCTAAACGCTGGAATGCCCATCTTTGTTGCCATAACTGGGATCCTATTCTTTGGTTCCAAAGCTGTTCCTAAACAAATTGCCGGAGTGGCGATTGGACTGATTGGGATCCTCGTTATCGGTATCCCCAACGCTACAGCAGCTGGAACAACCGCACTAGGAGTGGGATTGGTAATGCTTGCCGTTATCTCCTATGGTTTCGCAGCAAACATAGCCGGCCCACTACAGCGAACATATGGCTCAGTCCTGTTGCTAAGGTGGGCACTTCTTGCAGCAACAATCCTGACCGCTCCCCTTGGCATAGCTGGTGTTTTAGAAAGCACTTTTGAGCCTGGACCACTTCTAGCTTGTGTGATTCTTGGCATTGGAGGCACCGGAGTTGCGTACGTTTCAATGGCAACATTGGTAGGCAAAGCTGGAGCTGTCAGAGCTTCAGTTGTTACCTACCTAATTCCAATTGTGGCTATCGCTCTTGGAGTCGCCTTCAGAAACGAAGCACTAAGCCTCTATAGCACCCTGGGCACTACAGTTGTATTAGCCGGGGCTTGGATAACAACACAGGGTTCGTTGAAGACGTAAATTTCTGAGAAATCTTCATCCAAAAAATGAAAAGATCCGTAGTGATAGTTAACAACCATTCTTAAGTTACGAGATCACGGATGATAACAGCAGCAGGCGCTGCAAGAAACAAACCATAGAACCCACCCAGAAACTTTCTAGTTGCAGTCACCTCTCATGGTATACAACACAGATTCCTCCTCTGTGTTACACACCAGCCAGATTATGCTTTCAGCAGCTGCACTTCTGCCGCAAGCCACGTCAACGCTGGTGTAGACAATTGCAACAGGTTAAGTCTTCGGGTGAAACTGCTAAGCGCTGTCGTCGTTCAGCAACAACAGTTGGTTTGGTCGAAAGTTTCAGCATTGACTAATTTAAAAGCGGAGATAGTGCTGCGTTCAAGGAGCTCTTTGACAGGCACAGTCCGCTTATTCTTGGTTTATCTAGAAAACTTGTCGGCGCCGATGCCGAAGACCTTCTCCAAACAGTCTTTTTATCCGCCTGGCGTAATCGTTCACAGTATGATCCGTCTCGTGGCTCTATCAAGTCGTGGCTTTGTGGAATAACCCGGTTTAGAGCCATCGCCTTACTTCGCCAAAGGGCCTCTAAACCATTCAAGGCAGCAACGACACAAGTCGAAATTGGCATGTTAGCAGTTGGTGATCTTTCTGTAGCTGGCTCCACCTCGCTCAACGGGTCCACCTCTTGAAGTCACAACAGACATACTGCATGAGCTACAAGACGAGTTCTATGAAGTCTGGTTGTTGGATACCAATGACGCCGGCGCAGTTGAAGCACTTCAATCACTTGGCAGACTCTCGACTAACGGAACTTATACAGTGCATGACGACATTGACACCCGGCAGTACTCGGTGGTTGACATATCTTTAGAACCTAACGACAGTGACGACACCCACTCTGGCAATAGCCTCTTACGGGGCGGTTTCTAGCAGTTCTCTACTGCTTCGTTAGCCTTGTTGATTCCTCTATTACTACCAAGCCATCCCCAAGTGGTTGGATTATCACGACAAATCTCCTCTTCTAGGGAAACGAGGCGTTTCTGGTCTTCGTTGATCTTCGTGATGAGATCTTTGTTTTGCACCAACACTGGTGTTACGTCGGGTGAGAGACTAACTAGGTAGCCAACGTCTAAAGGAAACTCTTCACTTTCTTGAGATCTAGAAAGATTGGTTTCCGCTATCAAAGCGTCCGGATTCATCCATCCAAACAGTGTGATAGCAATGACAGCAGTCACGGCTGCGAAAGAATATGCAGAACCAAGTTTGTGACCAGAAGCTGACTGGGTCCAGCTTTGCAAAATAAGATAGCACAGCAAAACAAACAGCCAGGCTAAGAAAGCTGCTACCAAAAGCCGGGTCGAGGTAAGTCCGAAGGCATCCATGTAGAGATCGAGTCTGTAATAGCTCACAGCTACCAATACAACCGTCTCGGCTGCTAGCACTGTTCCTAAAACTTTCAGGAGCTTTGCCCCACTAGACCGATCACCCGTGACAGTGTTCTTCACTAACTTCTGCGTTGTGTAAGACAGCACCAGAATAACAATCAGGGCCACACCAACAAGCTGGAAGAAGCCTGATCTTGCGTATTCTGCACGGGTAAGGTCGTTATCTTCAAAGATCGAATCAGCTCCCCCGGAAGCCACCACCAGCTGAGTGACACACCAAACACCGAGGGTAAACACCAAACCTCCAACTGCAATGGCAAGATCCGTAAATGAACTCTTGGCAGCGACAGGCACAGAATCCTTCTTATCTCCCCTAGCTGCGGAGAAAGTAAGCCCCATAGATAGCAACAACAAAAGCCCGGTGATAATCACATGACTCGGCTGATTGCCAAGGTTCAGCTCAAACTCGAACAGACTGGCAAACACAGCATCACCGCTTGCAAGCAACAACACTACAGGTAGCGTAACTATCGCCGCTAGCGAAATGCCACGAAGAACCTGAGGGCTTGGAGCTGCGCTTGGTTTAGGGAGCCAGCGATAGAACCATCCAGGACCTGAGAAGAGATCAGCGAACGAGTCTGAGATTATCGCAGCCCATTGTGAGAATCTAAGGCCAAAGGGGCGGTAGGTTGCGGCTCCAAGAGCGATACCCACTCCGACAACCGATAGGAATCCAACTAGTTCAGATGACCGTAGATAGTAGTTAGATGAAGCAACAAGGGCCAAAGCCAACATCATAATTCGATCCCGCTTGAGCTCTTTAGCAACCAAGACGTGGGCTACTACAAGGCCGATAGTTGACAGTGTCATTGCAAGCGAAATAGCTGTTGCACGTAGCGCTACATTGGCAAACCAGCTCGCCAGTGTGAGAACTGCAACAACACCCAGGGCGCTCGTGTTTGGGAAGTCCACCTTTTCGACTCGCTGCCAAACTGTTTCAACGCTTGTTCCCACACCCTCAACCGGTTCCGGCGCAGATACCGGAGCTGGGGCGTTTTCTGCATCGTTCATGCTTTCCCTCTCGTATTCACCTAGAGCCACGTTACAACACACCTACGACTAACCTAAGGCAGGGGCCAGTTATGTTGCGAATGAGTTACAGGATGACGTTGAAAAGCACCTCCCTTCGGCTACAGCGGGGACAGTTTGGAAAAATATCAAATCAGTGCGCCATATTTGAGCGCTTTGTGATTTGCCAGATACGCTTAAGATATGACTATCAACGGCACAGTAAAGTTTTTCAATACAGAGAAAGGCTTCGGATTCATCACTCCTGATGAAGGTGATGGTGACGTTTTTGTGCACATCTCTTCTCTACAGAGCTCAGGTCTACAAAGCCTTTCTGAGAACCAACGAGTAAGCTTCGACACAGAAGACGACACACGCGGCAAAGGTAAGAAAGCCGTAAACCTCTCAGCTCTCGAAGAGTAGTTAGAGCCCGAAAGGGTTCTAACCGCCGGTTTTACATTCAGATTCCAACATCGGCGCGTTCACGACGACAAGTTTTGAACCAAAAATGCCTTGCTTTATTGCCAGCGTCAGCGTCTTGGTGTATCTCTCGAGACCTTGTGAGTAGTACACAGTAACGTCCCCGTGTTTGACTCGGCGGTATTTTGATGTGTCACGACCCTTTAAGTTTGTAGATACAGACACTTCAGACACCTTGCCACAGCCAACCGGCGGGATGAAGTCAACAGCGACTTGCCCGCCTTTGGCTGAGACCTTCTGTAACGCTTTTTCCGAAAGTGTGACCTGCATTAAGGGGCTTCCACCGTTATCTTCGGATAAAACGCAACGTACTTTGTGATGTTTTCGGCCTTAGCGTACGGCTCTATGTAACTCCAAGCCACATTCTCGTGGGTCTCATCCCCAACTGACACCGTGTAGTAGCTGGCTTGCCCTTTCCATCCACAAGTGGTTGAGTGGTCAGTTTCAGAAAAATATTCCCACTTAATTGACTCTGGTGGAAAGTAATGATTGCCCTCCACTACCAAAGTCGAATCAGACTCTGCGACTACTTTCCCATTCAATGTTGCCTTGGCCATAGTTAGGTCCTCCACATACTAAAACCATAGAATCAGAGAATAATTCCCATGGTCTTGACGAACTTAGGTCTGGTCCCAGGATATATTCAATGAAGCTAACCCAAAGTTGCTAGATCATAAGACAGAGAAGTGATACCTGTGGGTCCGTTTAGATACAACCAAGACGCTATTCCAACCCTAATCTTCTTCGCTGTCACCATAGCTGATTTAGCCATCTACCTAATGGTTGACAATCTTGTAGTGGTAGCTGCGTACTGGCTGCTCATGATCGGACCCAAGGGGCTCATTAGCGCCTGGAATCATCACCACCAGCACCTACCCTTCTTTCACCACAGAGCGCTCAATCGAGTGCTCGAGCTCAGCTTTGCTCTGCACACTGGCGCTACCACTAACCTATGGGTGCTGCATCATGTACACGGTCATCACATGAACTACCTGGACCAAAGCAAAGACGAGAGCCGATGGCAAACAGTCTCTGGAAAGACTATGGGTAAGTATCGCTATACATTGGTAACAAGCTTCACATCGTACTTGCGCGCCTTTGAAGTTGGAAAGAAACACGCCAGAATTCAAAGAGCATTCATCGGCTATGGGCTGTTAACCATCGCAATTGTCGCTGCATTAGTAGCCGTCAAGCCGCTACATGGACTACTTCTTTATGTGTTGCCAATGGTAACCTCTCTTGTACTAACGACAGCAGCTACCCATGAACATCACTCTGGTTTGGAAACCGATGATCCGCTACTTGCGTCACGCAACTACACCGGAAAGATTCGCAACACCTTGACTGGCAACCTGGGTTACCACACCGCACACCACTACAGGCAAGGGCTGCACTGGTCCAAACTTCCGGAGCTTCATGCCCAGCTAGCTAAAGACATTCCCGACGAATACATTGCCACCGCCCCTGGAATTGGCAAAAAGATAGCTGCAGCTACAGCCTCTTGAACCGCCATAGCTAAAGTGCACTCTTGACTGGATTACTAAACAGCAGTGGGATGCATTGAGTCGTTCAATGTCGACCTGGGACAAATACCCCCGTCCCCAATGTCCCATTGTCAAATCTCGGTTGCGATTTCCGTCCAATCGAGCCTTGATTTGGGGAGTTTGGCGTTGTAGTCGTTTTCTTCGTCGCTGTAGCCAAGCGTTACTACCACCAGCGCTGAGAGCCCTTGTTCGCTGAGGCAGAACTCTCTGTTTAACGCTTCGGTGTCAACGCCTTCCATCGGTGTGGCATCAATCCCAAGAGTTGCTGCACCCAAAAGCAAAGCTCCCAGATTCAGATAAGTTTGGAGCGCTGCCCACTCCTTAACATCTCCAGCTTCTCTGTGAATGTTTGTAAACATCGTTCTGCTCGCAAGCTGGCGTTGCTTAGCTTCTTCAGCAACCAGCCGCTTGTCCGCCACTTCTTTGTTCAGTACTTTCTGGATGTACTCATCTGAAATCTCAGACCTGCAGGCAAAGACGACCGCATGAGAACAGTCACGGATGGCTTTAGAATTAAACGGATACTTCTCATCGGTTCCCTTGGCAACTCTCTCCTTACCATCTGGGGTGGAGGCGATCAGGAAGTGCCATGGCTGCAAGTTGACGCTTGACGCAGCGTTTCTCAACAGCGTTCTGATGTGCTCCATATCAGCATCCGAGATCTTGCGGCTAGAGTCATATGCCTTTGCGGTATGACGAGAAGTTGCATAATGGCTGATTGAATGCTCCATATAGGCAGATTCTACGCTGACGAGGAACCATTCGGACCTGTCCCCGGTGGTTCATTTAGTGGAGTGCGCGAGTGGCGAAGAAGGCTGCGTTCATCATAAAGATGCCAAGTAGCAGGGTGCGATATTCTTTGGGGGCCTTACGGGCTGCAAAGGCGATAACTAGCCAGATACCGGCAGCGGCAGCCCACTGGATGAACACCGCTTGGTCTGTGGTTGGATAGAAAAAATCACGCATAGAAAAGACCGAGACCAATCACTTTGTCTTGTTATCCAACACGCCAAGTCTGTCTCTGATTCCCTCCACCAAGAATTGACCTAAACCTAGCGCCTACGTGTTCGAACTACGTTTCGACCCAGTAGAGACACCGATGGCAGCGGCCTGCGTCCCATCTGAGTTGAACCTGGTCTTGGTTTCCTACCGGGCCCAAGCGGGCGCCTTCTTCTCGATCTCATTGCTTCCCCCACTGAGTTTTGCGGAACTCTTAATGTAGCAACTAGAAACAGTCCATGCCATCAATAGCTAAAGTCAGCGCAGACTAACCAACAAAGGTCGTCGAGCTGGATGGTGTAATGATCACTGGATCTTCATCTCTTGAATCAAGATACGCAAAGAACAGATTGATGGCGACGATCGCAAGCACCACATATCTAAGAATTTTGAGCTTTCATTTGGCTTTAGGCGAACCGTTGCGAGCAGCATCACCCAACTCTCTCGCAGCCCAAGCCCCAGGGGCTGTGTATTGAACTGATTCATCCCAGTCGTTCATAAGATTCTCTCGCCTTGATAGACGATTTGGTTGGTAAAAAACGGATTTAACGAGCTCGGCGAGCTCTCCAAGTACGTATCCCAGACTCCACGGGAACAGGGGCTTGTCCAGTTGTGGGAAGTGGATCAATCGCTCTTGCTAGCTGCCGAATGCCTCGACTATTACTCTGAGGCCTCCCAAGTCCAGTCTTGAACGCCTTTGTACCGTTTCTTCTGCCCAATGCTCTCTCCTTCGCCACGCAGGTATTCAAGCTAGCCGCTTAACCCACCGAATATCAACTAGAAGGCATGTAGTAAAGTACTTATAGCAATGACAGACATGGATCCGAATTTAATCACCACCTTTACAGACATTACTTCTGCTCGGGTTAGGGTCTCCCCCTACATTCACACCACCCCGATCTTGACCTCAACGTTTTTCAACCATAAGGTCGGTGCCGAAATCTACTTCAAATGTGAAAACCTTCAGAAAGCCGGAGCCTTCAAAGTTCGAGGAGCTAGTAATGCTGTGTTTAGTCTCACCGAAGAAGAGGCTGCCAACGGTGTAGTCACACACTCATCTGGCAATCACGGCCAAGCTCTAGCATACGCTGCTCAACAAAGAGGTATCCCATGTTATGTAGTGATGCCAAGTAACGCGCCCGAAGCGAAGAAGGCTGCAGTGAAAGGGTACGGCGCTGTGGTCACTGAATGCGAACCCACTAACTCTGCTCGAGAGTTCGCTGCCAAGGTGAAAAAGCAAGAAACAGGAGCAAACTTTGTTCCACCATTCAACGACCCACGAGTTATCTCAGGCCAAGGCACTTGTGCCCTCGAGATCTTCGAACAGGTCGAAAACCTCGACTATCTAGTAGCCCCCATCGGTGGTGGTGGACTCATCTCAGGATTGGCTATAGCGGCGGCGGAACTTTCGCCCAACACCAAGGTTGTTGCTGCCGAACCGTTAAACGCTAACGATGCTGCAATGAGTTTTGAATCAGGACGCCTAACTTCAATTGATGCCCCACAGACTATTGCCGATGGGTTAAAGGTAAACGTTAAAGAACTCACCTTCTATCACATTCAGAAACACGTCGATCAGATTCTCACAGCGACAGAAGAACAAATTATTGAAGCTATGTACCTAACCTGGCAACGCATGAAAATAGTTATCGAACCTGCATGTGCTGTGCCAATGGCGACAATACTTGCCAATCCAGAGATCTTTAGAGGAAAGCGGATTGCCGTGGTCCTCACCGGCGGAAATGTTGACCTGGATGCTTTACCTTGGATGTAACACGTCTAAGATTCTCTCTGTTGCACCCTTAATACTTAACAGCTAGTCTGACGCTGTAACTAGCGGACCGACAACAGGTGGAATCAAATGCCCAAAGGAAATACTCTCTTCCCTCTCGACTCAGTTCAAAACACCGGTTTGGTAGCGAAGGAGCACTGGCTCAAGCTTCGTCGCAACAAGGACGGCATACTCACGCCAGAGCAGTACGATTTACTTTTCAACAATGAATGTCAGGCATACAGAATCCTGGATGCTGATGAAGCAGCTGAGCTTGACACCGATGAGCCATGGGGAGTTCTGTACTACGACGGATACTGGGTTTGGTTGCGGGATCCGGTACAAAAAGGAGAAGGAGATCTGTTTTTCTACATTCGATTAGTCACTCCCGATCTGAGTAGAAGCGTAGGGGTAATCGTCATCCCAGAGCTAGACGGCAAGATCTATCTCGCTAAAGCCGACCGTCACGCAACTCGAAGGTCTCACTACGAAATACCGAGGGGTTTCGCTGAACGGGTGATTGAAGGAGCACTCCAGGAACTCAGTGAAGAGGCTGGGGTAAAAGCGGGTGAAGACCAACTGCATGGAATTTCAAGACTTTTCCTTGATAGCGGCCTCGTAGGTCAAGATGTTGCTGTTCTACACGTTGCAGTAGAGAGTCACCAAATCGGTGAAATCGCTCCAGAGCCTACTGAATCTATCGAAAAGGGAATCTGGGTGGACCGTTCAAAGTTTTTCGAAATGATTCGAAACGGCGAAATAACAGACGGCCCAACTCTCGCTGCCTTAATGACTCTACTAGCACAAGACCCTGCGCCAAAAGGTTCAAAGTTCTTCAGTGACTTGAAGCCAAGTCCAAACCCAGAAGGAAATATTCCTAGCGAGGTCGAAGAACTAGTTACAGGCGCTTTAGATGCCGTAGCCCACGGCGCCAATACACAAACTCAAAGACGCTAGAATCTTCCTTATGGAAAGAGATATCGAAAAAGACGTTAGCAAGACTCAGTTTGTCGAAACCCTTAGACGTCTAGCTGATTCAATCGAAGCCCAAGAGGCGTTCCGAATTCAGATTCAGAACAAGCGTTTCACCGTTCCGGCCGATGCTGATCTAGTCATTGAGCACGAAGCCGCTGACGGCAGCCACGAAGTAGCACTTGAACTCCAGTGGTCTGAATAAAGGGGACAAATCACCCCGTCCCCATTGTCCCCCTAGATCAAGTCACAGGCCAGCATGTCTTCAAGCGTTTCCCGTCGGCGCACTAGCTTGGCATCCCCATCAGCAACAAACACAACAGCTGGTCTTCCCACTCCGTTGTAGTTAGATGCCATTCCGTAGCCGTAGGCTCCGGTGACTGGTGTTGCTAGAAAATCACCAACTTGTAGCGATTCAGGCACCTGAGCATCTTCGACCACAATGTCTCCTGATTCGCAGTGCTTGCCAACAACATGTGCAGTCAACTTACGCTGGTCGTTCATCTTTGTTGGACAGAACGCCTCATAACCTGATCCGTACATGATTGGTCTGGGGTTGTCGCTCATGCCGCCATCGACGGCGACAAAGTTACGAACACCTGGGATCTTCTTTATTGTTCCAACCTCGTACAGAGTCATCGCAGCAGGGCCGACTATCGATCTACCCGGCTCTATTCCAATCGAAGCCGTCACTCCCATAGCATCAGCTTCAGCTTTTATCGCTTCTACCCACTCGTTAATTGAAGGTGCCTGCTCGCCAGCGACATAGGGAACACCGATGCCTCCGCCAACAACAATCTCATCAAAATCGTAAGGCGCCGCAACCTTGGCAATCACCTGAAACGCTTTTACTAGTGACTCTACAGAAAACACCTGTGAGCCGATATGTGAATGGATTCCCAGCAGGTTAACGGCTGGAGACTTCAGCGCTTTCTCGATGCAAACCTCAGCATCACCGTTGGAAACAGTAAGGCCAAACTTGGTGTCATCTTGACCTGTAGAAATAAACTTGTGTGTCTCTGCTTTAATGCCAGGTGTAACTCGAATAAGAACATCTGGAACTCGGGCAGGGTTCTGAGAGTGGAGAAACTCAAGTCGGTCAAGCTCGTCGAACGAGTCGATAACGATCTTGCCAACACCTGCTTCGATGGCTTGGTCTAACTCTGCAAGGGACTTATTGTTGCCATGCACTGTAATACTCGCAGGGTCAACCCCAGCAGACAAAGCTATTCCGAGTTCGCCGCCAGTAGCTACATCAACGCCAAGCCCTTCTGATGCAACGACCTGAAGTAGATGCCTACAGGAGAAAGCTTTTGAGGCATAAGCTGCATGTACGCCCTCAACAGAGACAGCCTCTCGACAACGGTTGCGAACATGCTGCTCATCGTAGACAAATAGAGGCGTACCAAACTCCTTAGCCAAATCAGATACATTCACTCCGCCAACAAACAGATCATCATCTGTCACTTCAGCGGTATCACTTAACAGGTAGGTTTCTAATTTCGCCATAGATAGACGATAACGGCCTGAGAGAAATAGAGAAACGTGCTCACAAAGACGTCCCTATCGATACACTCTAACAATGGCGGATATTGACCTTAAATCGCGATTACAGACCCTTTCCTCAATTATTCGACTGGCTTATCCAGACTTTATAGATCAGCCAACCCCCGAAGAGTCTGTCGCAATTCTGCTGACAAATGTTCTAATCTCGGAAGATCGTAGCGCTCCCGAACTAGAGGTTCTATCAGACGGTCTTGATCGTCTTCTCGCTGATGAGATACAACTAGGACTGTCATTTGAGCACAAGCTTGATGACCTTAGTCAACGGGTACAAGCGTTAGGTAGCTTTTCTGACTTGTTACACCTTCTGGAAACAAGTGAGGACATCACAGATCAGCACCGTACTGAGCTCATCAGAATTGTTAGGCTTGTTGAACGTATAGTTGTCAGTCTTAAGATCAGCACCCAGGCGGCTAGGAATCCGGTAAAACCACCTAAGGAAGCACTAGGAGACAAAAACCGACGGAGAATATTTCCGGCACTGAGACCTAAGCCCAAGTCTTCACCACAAGGTTTGCGTGACGCTTTGTCCAAACCGATTGTCACTGACGGGTGGGCAGATGATTTCGAACTTTCTGGTGAACAGTCTGTAATAGCTGGAGACCTCATTGCTCTTCACTTAGTTGTTAGAGACTCATCAGTCTTGAGAGCTAGCTCTATTCACGCAAACAGTATCAGCATTGAAGGAAACGGCAGAATTGAATCCCAGCTCATCAGATGTCGAACACTTCACGTCGACGGAACTGGTAGTGCGCTAGCGACAGCATCGCTTCTTGCCACCGTCCTGATTGCAGATGGTGCTGCTCAAGTGAGTTGTCAAGTTCTTGAAAAGACCGAGGCAACTCTACGGGGCCAGTCATTCATGAAATTCGAGAAGGGTCACGGAAGCGTTGTGCACGCTCTAGACCATTCAATCGTTCACTCCGGAAGAACTGGAGCGAATGTACGTACACGCGACGCCGCCGGACACTTTTACGGTTTCAGGCTTGTTCCACAGCCACCGCCATACTTTCCGTTTCCAGGCTCCCAAAAAGCTACTCGTGGCACGATCCTCGACTAACCACAGAAGGCCCTTTCCGATTCCGCAAGCCAAACGGCGCTGATACTGGTAGCCTGCAGGACATGGCGAAAAAACTTGTTGTACCCAAGAACAAAACCAGCTTCACGGTTGATTTATCCCTGAAGGAACTCAAAATCCTCATAGACCTGAAAGCCTTCGACAAGTGTCTCCAAGGCGGAGGACAGGCCTTTTACCTTCATACTCGTGTCGATGTCGAAGACTGGAGAGCGCTCGACAATCTAACCGTCCAACCAAGACTCATAGTCACAACCAACGATCCTAAGCTCGACCCAACAACCGCCAGAGAGCGTCTTGATATCTTCATGGCTAATGCCTTCGAAAGAAACAGGAACCGCCAGCCCGATCCTACCTTTGATCCTGAGAAAGCCAGGAGAGATCTGTCTCCCGGAGCTGCTCAGATCGTGTATGGACGTCACGGCCAGAACCTGCCCAGTAGACCTATTTTGACTGTCGTTTAACTTACAGCGCCCTACTCAACTCAGAGCGACAGCAACCCAAATCAAGACAAGCACTAAGGCGCCGAGACAAAACACCTTTCTAGCAGCTGCTTGATTACTCGTCAGTCTGGTCATCAGCATTGCGGCAACAAGTGGAACCCCAATAGTTATAGCTATCCCGGCTGCCCATTCAACCAACGCAAATTGCTGGTCCTCTCTCAGAAAATTCCTAACGGCTCTTGCCAGCAGGGAAACATGAAGAATAATAAGCGCAGCAGCAATCAAAGATTGATACAGGGGGATTTCAAACTTCTTAATCCCAGGCCCAGGCAACGGTAAATGCAGATGTTTAAAGAACTGATCAACCACGACGCTATAAGACCTCTACGCCGCCACTTGGTTCGAAAACAACAAAGCTAAGCTCCGTGCCAAACTTCTGGCTATAACTCTCATTCATTGCATCCTCATAGTCAACAATCGCTGCGTTCTCAATGAGCGCAAGCGAAACAGATGAGAAACCACCACCCATGTTTCGCATGCCTAGAACTCCTGGCAGGTCCCTGCCCTGTTCCACAATAAATGTCAGCTCTGGAGTACCTTCATCTAGTTCATAGTCTTCTAACGCGCTCTTTCCAGATTCAGTCATCAATCTGCCGAACTCTTCAGGGTTGTTGTTTGACAAGGCCTTGACAGCTTCATCGACTCGCTGCATTTCAGACACAACATGGTGCAGTCTCCTGTAAACCACTTCCGACGATAAAGCCGAACCTTGTCCTGAGTGAGCGCTCTCAATAGCTTCCCTGTTGTCTTGCAGCCATTCGAGGCTAACCTGCCGAAGCGAGCTGAACTCATTCGAACTTACTTTGTTAATGGCAGCTAACCCTTCTTCGCAAGCTTGCCTGCGAACCAAATATCCGGTCTCACCAAGCTTCCTACTAAGCGAAGGATCGAAAATCACTACAAACGAGTTGCTGCCAAGATCGCCTTTGACAACTTGGCTCGAATCATCAGCGAAATCGAGCTTCAGTAACGAACCTTGCTGACCTAAAGCTACTGCAAACTGGTCTAGTAGACCGCACATGGAACCAATCGCATGTTCTGCCCGCTGACAGAGCCTCGCCAAGTCCTCAAGCAATATCTCATGTCCGGCTAACTCACATAACGCACGACCAACCCCTAGCTCGAACGATGCTGAGCTTGAAACGCCACCAGAACTAGGAACCGTTGAGGTGATAGTCATCTCAAAACCAGGGACTTCAACTCCAGCAATGTTCAACTCCGCAACTACAGCTGCGGCATAATCAAACCACTGCACAGCTCCACTAGGTGAATGTTGACTTCCACTTCGCAAGCTTTGAGCATCAAGGTGGATTGGAGTGTCGGTAAACCCAGCGGAAGAAACCACCATTGTTTCGGAATGTGCCCTTGAAACAGCAATAAGAGTATGTTGAGCGATAGCACCAGCCAACACAGCCCCGGAACAGTAGTCGACATGGTTGCCGATTATCTCTGCCCTGCCTGGAGACCTGACAATGACCTTAGGTTCTTTTCCGTAGTTGCTTTGATGCTGGATTAAAATATCGATACCGAAGATCTTACGGCTAAGAACTAGGAAAGATCAAATACTTACCTAGTTTGATAAAGCGCTACGAGTAGATTTCGGCTTCTAAAGGATAGTTTCGAGATCGTACATCTTCTGCAAAGTTGGCTACTGCCTTAGTCTGGTCTGCGTACGAATCTGCATAGGTGCGGACAAACTTCGCTCTAAAACCATTGCTCAAACCAACCAGATCGTTATACACCAGCACTTGACCATCTGTGTTTCTGCCAGCACCTATTCCAATTACCGGAACGTCCACTGCTTCGGTGACTTTGGTCCCCACATCTTCAGGCACCCCTTCGCAAACTATTGCAAAACATCCCGCCTGTTCACATGCCTTAGCATCAAGCAAAATCTGCTCAATCTGGTTTAGCTCTCTCCCCTGCACCTTGAACCCACCCGTCATGTTTGTTGATTGAGGCGTAAGCCCAACATGGCCCATAACTGGAATCTCCGCCTTGGAGAGAGTTGCAATCATTTCTGCTCGAATAGCTCCACCCTCCAGTTTGACTGCGCCCGCACCTGCCCGAATCAGTTTCGCAGCGTTACGGACAGTCTCATCCACAGACAGGTGATAACTCATCCACGGCATGTCCGCAACCACAAGCGCCTCTGGTTTTGCCGCAGCTACCGCCAAGGTGTGATAAGCCATTTGTTCTACCGTGACCTGAAGCGTGTCGCTATGCCCGAGAACAGTCATAGCCAGCGAATCACCCACCAAAATTATGTCAACTCCAGCCTCATCGCAAATACTCGCTGAGGCAAAGTCATACGCAGTCACCATAACAAGTGGAGTGTCTTGTTCTTTTGCTGCTCGAACCGTTGCTACTGAAACTTTCTTAACCATTACTAACAACTCCTAGTGCCGCTGCCATGTTGTCGATAAGTCGTGTCTCACCAACGGCTGCAGCTATCAATAAACGCACTTCGCCTTCTACTTCATCTATCGGCTCTAAGCTTGTCGGATCAACGACAGCAACATAGTCAAGGCTTAGTCGCTCTGCTTGGACCACTCTGGCTGTTATGACTTGTTCGATCTGGACTACGTCAGTCTCTCCAGATTCAATTAACTCTTTACCTGTATACAGGGCCTCACTTATAACAGTGGCATCTTGCAACTGTGATTCAGAAAGATAGCTGTTGCGGCTCGATAGAGCCAAACCACTTTCCGTTCGCACAGTTGGGCAACCCACCACCGTTACGGGCAAAGACAAATCTGCAGCCAGTCGTCTGACTATCGCAAGCTGCTGAAAGTCCTTCTCACCGAAATAGGCCTTACATTCACCAACTATTGAGAACAGTTTGGTGACAATGGTTGAGACTCCGTCAAAGTGCGTTAGCCGAGAAGCTCCTTCCCAACGCTGAGATAACTCGGCTACGCTCACAGTGGTAAGACTCGTTGAGCTGGCCATCTCAGTTGTGTCCGGAGCAAAAACCAGATCCGCCCCTAAAGTGCTTGCCAAGTCGCAGTCTTGTTGAAAAGTTGATGGATAATCAGATAGATCCTCGCTGGCGCCAAACTGCAGCGGATTCACAAAAATACTGACGACAACGAAGTCACATTCCTTAACTGCCGCTGCAATCAACGAACCGTGGCCATTGTGAAGTGCACCCATCGTTGGAACAAAGCCAACACTATGGCCCTGAGCTCGGACCTTGCTTACAGCCAATCTGCAGCTATCGATGGAGTGGACTACTTGAATAGACGACATCTGAAAACTCTTAACGCCGCAGAACCTTAGCTAGCCACTTTGGCATGCTCAGCCCTGAAGGTTGACATTCACATCTGTCCGATTCTGGCACGTCAGCCATCACCACATCTACGTGTGCCCCACAACCAGCCCAAGAAGCCTTACCACACTTACTGCAGGAAACTTTTCTGCACATTACGCACCAACTGTAGCTGCTGCGCCGGTCTCGATGCGTCGATGTTCAAATACGAGCGCAACAAACAACACCAAATCAACAAGCGCCACTAGCCAAACTCCCTTTAACTCAGAACCAGCGAGCACAAGAACGATCAGTGCAGCCACTGCCAAAATTCTCTCTGTAGCAACCACCTTGTAGTACTGATAGACCGACCCAATAACTCCAATCCAAAACAAGGCAAGCCCAGCAGCAAGCATTACTCTGAACTCGATGTATAGCGGATCATCTGGATGCAACAGGGCCTCTTCTAGAGCCGCTGCGGAAGCAATGATGCCTGCGATAATGAACGTATGCCAGTAGGTAAAGACGTTTCGAACGAAGCGACTCAAATCGTTGCCTTGCAGTTCTGACCCTTTATGCTCTAACGCTGGACTGAAACGATCAAAATAGGACCACCAAAGTAGACCGGCAAAGATACCAGCAGCGACTAGGCCCGCCACTGTTGAAGTTGTAATCTCATCTCCCTCGGATGCTTCGACAAAGGAAAGACCAAGAGCTACGATTACTTCACCCAAGGCAATTATGAAGATCAGGCCGTGCCGTTCGGCGAAATGACCGATTCTCACTATCCACTCATTTGATCCAGCGGCGATAGTCGAACCGACGATGATGACTAAGGCCAAGGACCAGCAAACAACTCTTGCAATGTCTTCCAAGATTCCGCCAGCAACCAACAGACCCATAACTGCAAAGTTAGGAGCAGCAAACTGCATGATGGAGCGAAACACTTCCGAGTCTCGATCATGCGAAAGCAGGCTTAACACCACAACAAGCACCATTAATATGGCAGCACTACCACCAAAAACTAAGCCAGTATTCTCGAATGCTCCCTCTATCGACGCCGCTAACGGGACCGTCAACGCTGTACCCACAAGAAACACCAGTCGAACAGGTCTTGAGTTGCCAGACACAGCATTGGCACTCCAAGTGAACCAAGACCACATAAACCAAATCAAGACAAACAGCAGTGCCGCTTCGGCAGCTCCTGTCCACGTTGGATGGTGCACAAGCCAGGAAACCAGCTGCGCAAAAGCAAATACATAGGCGAGATCGAAAAACAGTTCAACCGGATCAGCGGTGAAGTCTTCTTCTCTATCGGGAAGAGTTATACCTTTCATATACGCAAATCTACCACCGGGCGCGGCAATGGGGACGCGGTAACTTGCCCGCTATAGTTCGGGCATGGAGCGATGGAAGTGCCCAAAGTGCAAACGGGAGTTCGGCAAAAAGGGCCAAGGACACATCTGCCAGCGAGGCATGACAGTCAGCCAATACTTTAAACAAGCTCGAGAGTTTGAGCGGCCAATCTTCGATGTGGTAAACACACATTTTGAGTCACTCGGAGATGTCATAGTTGACCCAATAGCGATGGGCATTATGTTCAAGAACGGACCTATGGTTTGCGAGCTTAGAGCAAAAACCAAATGGGTTGCGGTTGGCTTTAATCTCAATCGTAGATTGTCCAGCGGCAAGCTATCTCGCAAGGTTTCTGACTTTGGTTCCAAATTCTTTCACGTCGTCAATGTTGCCACCCCAGATGAAGTAGACGAAGACCTACTTGAATGGCTGACCGAGGCCTATCACTTCGCCGGTGGAACCCTAGATCAGATCAATCAACGGGTCGATGCAATGGTGCCTGACGATATCGACGACCCGTTTTAATAAATTTTCTCAAAAGATTTCTCCAGTTGTCCAAATACGCCTTGCCTATTCGTTGCTGTAATAACAAATAGAATGAACCTTAAGGTTCTGAGAGGACAAAGCAATGAAATACCTACTACTACTTGCAAGTGACCCTGCCGTGGGTCCTCAAACAGATGAGGAGTTAGCTGCAGAGATGCCAAAGTGGGCGGCACTAACTGAAGAGATGGCTAAAGCCGGAGTGCTACAGGGAGGGGAAGCTCTTCAACCACCAGCCACTGCTACCACCATTCAAGTTCGCAATGGGGAACGCGTAATTTCAGACGGCCCGTATGCAGAAACTAAGGAAGTTCTAGGCGGTTTCTATCTTATTGAAACAGATAATCTTGATGAGGCACTCGAGTGGGCGGCCAAAATACCCTCTGCTATCTACGGATCGGTCGAGGTTCGACCTGTATGGGACATTCCCACCACATAGGCCAATCAATGGATATTGCTGAAGTCTTTGCTAATGAATGGCACAAAATCGTTGCTACCGTCAGCAGAGATTTCGGCGATATCGAACTTGCCGAGGACGCCGCCCAAACAGCTTTCTCCAAAGCACACAGACTTTGGAGAAGTGGGCTACCCAAAAATCCTGGTGCTTGGCTTACCACAACTGCCCGCAACTATGCCATTGATACCGTGCGGCGATCTAAAAACTATTCAGACAAACTTGCTCTGATGAGAGACCAACCAGGCCCTGACGAAGCAAATGAGCTTCTTGACCCTCAATTATCGCTGTTACTTACGTGTTGCCACCCGGCCCTAAACCTAGAATCCCAAGTAGCACTGACTCTTAGGCTCGTTGGAGGGTTAACGACCGACCAGATTGCGTCCGCCTTCAGGGTTGACTCCCCAACAATGGGTAAGCGATTAACAAGAGCTAAAAACAAGATAAAAGCAGCGGGCATTTCTGTCGACTCAGCCACTCACGAAACATTGCTTGAGCGTGTCGAATCAATCAGAAATGTCATCTACCTAATCTTCAACGAGGGTTATGCGAGCAACTCAACTAACGAACTCATCAGAGGATCCCTTTGCGACGAGGCACTGTGGTTCGCTCAGCTTCTCTGCCAGCTAGATCCAGGAGTGAACGAGAATTACGGCCTCCAAGCACTTGTTGCCTTTAATGATTCTCGCAGAAACGCACGCACAGACCGTGAGGGTCTTCCGGTGCTCTTGGAAGATCAAGACAGAACACTGTGGAACCCAGAAAAAATTGGGCAAGGCGAATCGTGCCTGAGACACTTAAACCGTCAACAGCCGTTCGGACCCTACAGTTTGCAGTCGCTGATCTCTTATGAGCATGTCGCTGCAATGTCATTCGAAGATACGAATTGGCAGACAATCTACGATCTTTACACCCTGCTATTGACTATCGAGCCAAATCCCATAATTCAACTAAATCAGTACGTCGCTCTCAGCTATCTCGAAAACACGCTTGGCGTACTAGACAAGGTTGAGTTACTAGAAACCGAACTCTCTGACTATCTGTATTGGCATACAACGAAAGCTCAACTTTTTGCTAGAGCTGGCCAGGTCGGCAAAGCAGTCGAGTGCTACCAAAACGCAGTGGCCCTAACCAGCTCAGAGAGTGAGCACCGATGGATCCGGCGACAGATCGACAAAATGACCTAGCTAACTGCGCATTCGAACCTAGCGCGGGACAAATTGCCCCGTCCCCAATGTCCCACTCGTTATTGCTCGACTAGATCGTCGAATGATTCTTCGACGATCGTTGCTGGTCCGCAGTCTGCGTAAGCTTGTGCTTGTTCTGTTGTGAACTCAGTTTGTACCGTTGCAAGATCTGACAAGTTTTGAATGCTCGAAGCAAGTCCTTCAGTTTCGAAAAAGTCTGTATAGCACTCCGCCAATTCTGGACGCATACCCGCTTCGTCTATAAACAACGTTTCCAAGCTGCTCAAGACTTCGTCTTCCGTTAGCTCAATCGCCTCAGAATGTCCGGTAATACCAGACCCACGAAGCTCTTCGTCATCTGAGCTACAACCAGCTATTAGAAGCGCAAGAACCACAAAACCAAGCTTTTTCATGGCTCAACCCTAGTCGTAGAGGCCCAATAAGGGGTGAATCACCTAAATAACTAGGTCAGAAGGCTTTACATTTCTTGGCCTTTTGCCGATCCAAACCCTTGTGGGTCTTTTGTCTAACAACCCGCAAGAGCAATAGAAATGTCTAGATACACGTATCGAATAATGGAACTACCGATGAGAATTCTCTCTGCGGTTGTTCTACTTGCAACAATAATCGTGCCGGTCGGTTCAGCATCTGCTGATGACAACCCGTCAACACAAGACCTCGTGGTTGATTGTGATGTGCGACCAAACGGAACGCCAGTTGGTCTCGATCAATCAGGTGTGCAGGGTGCAGTACCTGGCGAATGGGTTGACTTCATCCAAGTAGTCGAGTTCGACGAAGGTGATGTATACCAAGACATCCTCCTGCGACCTGACGGCACAACATACTTTGCTTCTCGTTTAGAACTAACCGCTCTACCTTCAGCTCTTGATGTTGATCTATCTTCGATTGAGTTCCGTATTGCTCCGGGCTCATCAACTGATCCATTCGCTGACGGTGTTGTACAAACAACTGTTGCCGGAACCGAACCAGATGTAACTGACTGGGTGTTAGACGCAGACGCATCTGTTCCGGACACAAAGTACACACTTCTGTTCCCAGGTGACGTAGCAGCAATGACTGCCGGCCAACCAGGGTCTGGTCAGGTTTCTTACACCGTTCCTGTAGGTGGGGAAAAGTTTGTTCTCTCTTTCCGTGCGCAGATCCCAACCACAGAAGCGTGGGGTTCTGTTCATAAGGGTGCTGAATGTTTTGCATCTGTCTCTACTGGTGATTCAAACCGTGACTCTTCACGAATTGAATCTGGCGTTTCGGTTTTTGAACCAATCGTCGACATCGACAAATCAACTGCGCTCGCAAACGTCTACAACTTAGGCAACAACATTGAATACACAATCACAGTTTCTGTTCCAGAAGTTGATCCAGCTAACCCATCGCAAGTAATTGCTCCAGCTAGAGATGTTATTGTTACTGACACGATCCCAGCTGGGCTCATTCCCCTTGATGCAAACGGTGACCCTGTACTAGACGGCCAGGTAACTGACGCTGGTGGAGTTTGGAACGAAGCAACACGAGAAGTCACATACAACGCTGGTGACATTCTTCCAGGTGATGAGGTCCTTATAACTTATGACCTTCGTATGGACCCTGACGCCGGCTTAATTCCAACACAGATTCTAACCAACACAGCTTCAGCTGGTTTTAGCTACCTTCCTGCTGGAACCCCTGACAACACAACAGTTACCGACTACGCCACGGATGATGCCGATGTAATTGTGGCATCGCTGCCTCCTACAGTTAGCAAAGAAGCGGACATTGAGCGAACCGGTACAGACCTCCCTTATACATACACAGTTACGGTGGACATCCCCGAAAATGCTTTGTACGAAAACTTCTCGATCTATGACACACTTCCTGATGGTCTCGAGTTTGTTCAGTACCTAACAGCTGAATGTCTGCCTGCTGGACCTACTTGTCCTACACCAATTCCAACTCTTACAGAAACAATCTTCCCAGCTGGTGGTACAACAATTGGTTGGTACCCAGACACTATCCCAGCTGACCCTAATCCTCGTCAGATTGTGCTCACCTACGAAGCTCAGATTGCCTCAACTTACACCAATGGTGATGAAGTTCTATTCTTCGATGAGTTCACTAACAGCCTTCAGGTTAAGTGGAACGCTGTTGACCGTCTCGGCGATGTGACACCTAGTACTGCTTCTCAGCCATCTTATGACGGAACAGTCGGTGATGATGATGTTGTAATCTATGACCGTCCTGTTCTCGACATCGACAAAACTGTTTTAACCACAGACGGCTTTGCCGCCGACGTTGCTCGAGTTGCGTGGGATTATGAGACCGGTGATATTGCTACCTATACATCTGTAATTACTAACTCTGGTTCTCGTGACGCTACAAACCTTACAGTTACCGACACTCCTGCTGGCCTCGACATTGACGTAACAACAGTAACAATAGACGGAGTCCTTTGTGGAGCTGCTTGTTCTTGGGATGGCACTGTACTAACTATTCCAATCGCTGGCCCAATCGCTGCTGGTGGTGGAACTGCAATAGTCGCATACGACGCAGTCCCAACCCAGAACGGCGATATTGACAACCTTATAGAGATCCCTTCTTACTTTGATGATCTTGGTGTCGGAACCGAATACCTAGAGAACCCATCTGATGTGGTTCCTTTGAACATTCCAGACCCAGTGTTAACCATTAGCAAGACTCGAGCTGGAGCCACAGACACAATCGCAAACACAATCGGAACTACCTATCCGTTTAACATCACCGTCCGTAACACTTCGGCTGTCACTGCGTACTCAGCACAGGTGATTGACACACCGCCAACCGGTATCTGTATGGTGGCAAACTCTTTGGCCAATGTTTCAGGAGACTCAACTGTTACTCAGGTAAACGACACAACCTTTGATATTGATGATCCACTCGCTCCTGGCGAAAGTGTCACATTCGAGGTCACCGTGTTTGTATGTGGACCGCCATCAGTTGACCCTGGAGACTACACCAACACGGTCGACCTAACCTGGGCTGACCTTGTTGACGGTGTCAACGAAGCTGGTGACGCTTATGCGGCTAGCGACACTGAAACAATCACACTTGTTGGCCCAGAATTTGAGATTGAGAAACTACCTCCAATAGATGGTGGGGCGACACTCAACTACACAAATGACGTTAACGAGAACGGCACACTTGAATACTCAACCGCTTCGGGCACCATGGTTTCAACAGAAGTTTCCTCTGGCGCTTGGACCTTTATCATCAAGAACACATCGCTTGTCCCTATTGGTGGCCTCCAGCTTGATGACCCGCTACCAGACCCTTTCGAATACTTCCCAGGAGATATTGACACCCAGGCAATCTGGATTGGGCAGGCGCCATCAACCTTTACAGACAACTCGGTTGCTTCTGGAACGACCATCTTAGCTGGACATACAGAACAGATTGACTTCACACTCGGGCAGCTAGAACCAGGTGCCGAAGTGAGAATCATTGTTCCTTTTTCTCACAACGGTGAGGACCCATCTGATGGCAATTTGACTCGCCAGAATACAGTAACTGCCCGCAACGACAACCTCACATTCGACCCTGAGCTGCACGAAGCTACAGGTGAATACACACTTATCCCAATAGAAATTGGCCCCGAAATTTCTAAGACTGTTGAAGCAGCTGGCGTGGTACCAGGTGTCGAGTCAGTTCTCGGAGCGCCAGGACAACAATTCGACTATACAGTCGATGTTTCTCTACAACAGCATCCGACTCTCTGGAACTATGACCTCTGGTTCTTGGACGAACTTCCTGACGGGCTTACGATTGTAAATGAGCCAACAGCGGGCACTATCCCAGCAGCCAGCGGATGGTCAGTCAGCTGTCTAAGTGGTCCGTGTCCCGCAACTGAAGGCGGGGTCTACCTTGGTAGCAACGCCAACCTTGATGGCACAACCGACCTTGCATGGTACTTGGGCGACACACCTCCAGACGTTTCTGAAGCAATCTCTGTTTACCGTTTCACTTTCCGTGTTGAGATGAACACAACATTTATCGATGGTGAAGAAATCATCGATGGCATCAATGATCCGCTAGTGAACACCGCAAAGCCAATCTTCAACCGAGACTTAGGTTCAGGCAACGTTGATTCTGGACTTCCGGCAACCCCAGGTGTTCCTAGTACCAACGACTATGACCGTGTTTATCCAAAAGATCCAGCGTCGATTGATATTGCAACTCCTCGTCTTGACTTTGAAAAGAACGTGTACGACGAGAACGACCTCCCTGTGACTGAAATCAACGCAGGTGAAACAGTCTTCTATGAAATCATCGCTACCAACGTAGGTTCTGGCGCAGCATTCGATATCGATATTCGTGACGACCTTGGTAACCCTGACGGCATTCCCTATATGACTGTTAATAATGCAAGTCTCAATGTAACCCCAGCTGGTGTTACCTGTAACTTCGTCAACCCACCTGAAGGCGGCCAACGCCTCTTCTGTGAGTTCCCTGGTGGATTAGCAGGAGACCCGGATGGTGCAGGTCCAAGTATCGGTGGTCAAATTGTAATCACCTATGAGGCTACAACCGTTCCTGCAGAAGACTTCTACTCACAATTCTCTACTCAGAACTTTGACCCAATGATTCTTATCAACCGTGCATTCACCAGCGAATATTGGGAAGCTGCCGGTGAAGGTGGTAACCAATATTCAACTGGTTCCACACTTACTCGACTTTTTGCCTTCACGCCTGTTCCAGAAGTTGATGCTTTCTGTGTCAACTCAGAAGCCTTCGTCGCTGCAGCACCAGGAAGTCAAGTACAGTTTGGTGTTATCGCAGGTAACGGAGACCGCAGTGATGTCAATGGCAACCCTGATGGTGACAAGACACTTACTCCACACCCTGTCGAAGACCTCGATGGTGACGGCTACCCAGATGCAGCGTTTGGTTACAACCCAGACCTTCGTATAACGATTCAAGATAAGTTCACCTACGTTGGAACACAGGGAACAGGTCCAGGTGCAGGTGATCCAACTTACACCACTTATACCCCATTCCCAGCCCCAGATCAGATCCTCGATGAGGTTGAGCCAAACACCTACACTCTAGTTTGGAACGACAGCCTTGAAGATATTCCTCACTCTCCAAACCACGAGACGCAGGCCGACTTCTTAGCTCACTACCAACTCCTGATTGATGTCATCAAGACTCAAGAGGGTGGTGGAACAATCTGGTTCGAGCTAACCCTCGAAGATGCAGCGGGTAATACCGACCGTGGTACTGGCGCAATCAACGAGCCATTTGAGCTGATTGAAAAAGACCGAAATGGATGCCCAGGTGGACCTCCACCAAGAGCAGATAAGTACCCAGATGTTGAAGATGCTGTAAAAATTGCTCCAGGAGCAACAGATGAGTTCACCATCTATATTCAGCAGCCAGATGAAGACTTTATGGCTGGTAACTTGGTCGACACTTTACCATTTGGTTTAACGTACCGTGGCGATCTTGCACCCACAGATCCAAACTATGCAGTCGCTACTCTCGAGCAGCGCAACATCGGTGGTGTGCCTTCAAACTGGACAGATGTTGACGGCAACGGCACGATAGAACTACAAGACTATTTCACTTCATCCACTACTGGAGCAAACGGTGATACCGCCATTCAGTGGGACCCACCTCCTCTACCTCAAGGTGTCATCAACGATGCTAACAATGGTGGCACTGATACTCGTTGGGTATTGACTGTTCCTGTTATCGCAGACGATGACCCTCCTTTCCCTAACGAATTTGTTGTTAACTCTTTCTCTTGGAACACCGAGGCGTTTGGTGCTAGGTCTGATACTGGTGCGATGCTCAC
>JAHDFH010000098.1 GCA_020628305.1 Acidimicrobiales bacterium
TGGTTAGCACACGATTGTCAGCAATCAATGACAGAACAGTCCTCAAAGCTGACCTTGACGAAAAAAATTGCCAACAGAGAAACTCTAGGCTGATAAAAGTTGTGGCGAAGCAAGATCGTGCGGGAATGTCCAGCATCTTATGTATTAGCTCCGCTCAAGCATCAGCTATTTGCGATTTCTCCTCGTTAGGCATTAACTTCTGATTCATCACTCTGCTGCTGGGTGCTTGCAAAACTCTCGATAACTATCCTAAGTAAAAACCACCAAGCGTACAACGCTGAAGCAGACGCACATTTGTCCGCAGAGACTAGTCCATGAGCGATTTCATTTCTTAAATTCGGACCAGGTGGAGTGGTAAATATAGCTCTTACTTCGAAGATAATGTCTTTTCCAAATATACCTGCAGCTTCAGCAAGATCAATGAGTGAACTTAAACCGATTTCGTTCTCAATTCCATCGCGATTCGCTGTTGTCGTCGCCCAACCGGCAGATTTCAGGTGTATTCGAATCAGACCTTCGATTTGCGGTGCGACGAGATGTGTTGCGGCAATCCAGTTGTCATCGTAACCAAGAAATAAGGCCTCTCCAACTAAGCTGGCACTTCTTCTAGGTATGATTGGCGCGTTCGAGGCAATGTAAGTAAATTCTGCCGATGTAAGCCTGTGTTCGTTCCGAACTGCTCGCAATCCAGGCCATATTGCACCCTTCACCGACAAATCGACACTTATCTGAAAATTCTTTACCATTTCGATTAAAAGCTCGTGTTCCTCGAGGACGCCCAAATTGCATCCTTCAGTTCTCGCAACAACTCGTCCATCTCCGCTCAGATGTGTTGCTCCGAACAATGCCCCTAGTGGGTACTCTTCGGAAAGCTCTATCACTCGCTGACTAATTTCTTCAACGCTCGGCGGTCGTGTAATGTGGGCAAGGCTGTAGAGCGCATCGCCAACCGACCTACCCTCAACTTGGCTAATTGCGTTTTTTACCAAGTCAGAAATATCTATACCTTCTGATTCGAATTGACTCATCTCGTCTAGAGCACCGATACCAGAGGCAGCAAGTTGCGTACGAAGCTCCACGATTCGTTCATCAACACCCAATGACGCCCGCTTGTTACGAGGTATCTCGCGGAATGCTTGAATTGCATTATTGCAATACGAGACTCCAGCGATATTGCTACTAAGTGCAGGCGTCGCTGTATCTTCAGCTTGACTTGCCCAAGATTCAGCAATACTCGCTTGTAGCGCATAAATTTCATCGTCGTAGCCGTTAAGTCGATCAAGAAAGTCTTGGAGAACTTCAGCTGCATCCCGCATTCTTCCGTGGTCTCGGTCATCGCGAAAACCAACGACAAGAGCTCGTAGATGAGCGACTAAGAGCTCTATTCGTTCATCTTTAATCAGCTGACATCGAAGAAGAAGCGCGAAAACTTGCACACCGTAGAGACCCTGAGCTCGAGTTGATGCCAAACCACCGCGGGCCAGTTTTTCCTCGATATTTTCCAGAATTTGTAGGGCCGCAGAGCCGAGTTGACGACAGAGCACTATCCCGCGTTCGAAACTCTCTGCACTACCCCTGTACCACGACTCATGATCAAAAGACCTTGTCGAATAGCTTTCTGCCTCCAGCAATCCATCTTGAAATCGTCTGGGCTTTCTTGCTAGCCACAGGATGTCTGCTACTCGCGCACGGAGATCATCATTGCGAATAAGTCCAACCACATCTCCCAGTACCTCTAGATCGGATGGCTGAAAATCCTCGAGCATTGCCGAACGGCGATCACCGAACTGACACATTGGCCCAAAGGGCTTGTTTTGACTCGCAGGTTTGAGCATCATTGACGAGCAGTCAGCAAGTAGCCATAAAATTCTTGCTTGTCCAGCTCTCCCGGATTCTAGAGCCGCTTTTGCAGCTGCTGATAATGGTGTCCACATATTGGAACATCCGTATTGATCATCAGCATCCAAAAAGGAATCCGGATCAGCATCCAAATATTCTGCAGGATGTCCGCTTCCCTACGTGTAAACTGATCCCATACAATCACTGAATGGGATAGCATAGATTTAAGAGCTATGACTACAGACAAAGCATCGGTACCTAAAGATCCATCAAAGCAGCCTGAGACACAAGTAACACCCGATTCACAGGTGATCCTTTATGACTATGATCCAACCCGATCCCAATCAATGCCACTTAAATTGTTCGATAGGTTCAAAGGCTATATGCAAACCGATGCTTATGAAGGATATGGTGCGGTGTGCCGAGCAGACGAATTGAACTCTGTTGGCTGTATGACCCACGCTCGACGAAAGCGCGATGAAGCGCTCGAAGCACAGCGCAGTGTCGACCCATATAAGCAAAAAAGCGCAATGGCGGCCTCGGCACTAAGGCAGATCCGAGCACTGTATCGTATCGAGCGAGAGATCAAACAACTGCCGACGGAAGAAAATCTGGCCGTTCGACTAGAACGTGCAGCCCCCCTATTGAAAGAGTTTAGACGTTGGCTGGACACCAATATCCTTATTGTTCCACCACGATCCACGCTCGGCAAAGCCATGAACTACTTGGATAAGCAATGGGATAAACTAACTGTCTATACGATGGATGGCCGTCTTCGCATAGATTACAACCTGTGTGAAAACGCCGTTCGACCTTTTGTTATGGGCCGGAAAAGTTGGCTGTTCGCAGCGTCCGTAGAAGGAGCGAACGCGAGCGCAAGCCTTCACAGCATATTGGAAACGGCGAAAGCCAATGGCCACGTACCACACAGTTACATACCGCATGTATTAACACGCTTGCCAGCAACACAATTACTGGATGAATCAGAAGCGTTATTACCGATTAATGTACAGCCAGAAAAATGGCTGGCAGCTTAAAACCGCTGACGGTTAATCATAGCAATGAATGAGAGAAATATTTCCTGTACTTTGTGTGCCGTCGGATTATTTATCGCAGGTTTTGGGATTGGTGTTGTTTTAGTCCAAGGGAGCGCGGGGAACTTGGTAGAGTCTTTATTCGGCACGTTTATTGGTGCTGTCGGTAGTGCTGTATTGATTTTTTACTTTCAAAATAAACGAGAATCTGGTTTAGCGTTGAATGAAGAGGTTAGATTAGCAAGAGCCTTGGAGGATGCACTCTACTCACAGCACCGGCTTTTACAATCAACCGTTAAGAACTATCTCGAAGAATTTAGAAGCGACAGCGACCGACATATAAAAATGCTAGCACCACTGGAAATTGAGACTGCATCCTTCCGAATTGATAAAAACACCTTCGTCATTTTTGATAGTGATGATCGGTATTTACTTGTTAGTAAAATTCGAACCGCCGAGCACAATTTTTATTCCTCGTTTCAGGTATTACACAATAGGTTATCGTATTATGCTAACAATATCGCAGGATCTTCAGATAGCTTGGCTATATCTCGCCATGGTTCAACGCTAATGCAGTCCACGAACAACGTATATAACTCGTTCGATAACGCTTGTGCCCAATATGGTGATTTGAGGCTTCGCATTTACGAAACGCTGATAGAGAAGTATCCAAACCACACCTTCCTAAATCCCGAAGACACCGAATTTACGAAGCCGAACACCGAGCCGTCTTAGCCCAAAACCACAATGCACAGATACATCCTATTCGCTGGCACTTCACTAAGGAGTCAAAAAGGTGAACAGATTGCTTTGCCGATTCAATCGGTCAGTGCAACACTTGTGTTTATATTCTCAGAAACTGTGGCTGTAGTCAAAATGGGGGGGCAGACGTTAGTTAGTTTAGAGTGAGCGTCTCAGATGTGCCCAATGCTGTAGTTCACAGAAAACAAATCGTTATGTACTGAACGACCGCTTCGTCCTCATAGGGGTCGTAGGCAAGGCTTGAATTTAGTGTATGCGGCAGTGAAAACGTTCCGCAGGCGAGTGTCCGATACAGTCGTAGTTCAGAAATAGATCTGAGTGCATCCAGTTCCAGAATGGGATTTCTCATGCTGGTTGAGAGATCTACATATCTGGCTTTCTAACCAATCGGCATGTATGCTTTTTTACGCCCATTTGCATCGGTTAAGGACTTTATTTTTCAACAACTTAGAAAACGGAATTCAAGTGCACCAAAAGCCAACCCTTTTGGTGCGCTCTGTGTATCTGCAAGTGTTGGGTAGAAGCAAGGGGGCGTGATCGTATTTCATTTCCCAGTGACGTTGAGGCATCACCTCGTTCCAATCGAGCGGCTCTACTCGAATAATTGCTGTGGAGTTGTCAGTTACAAATAGACAAAAATTACAGATATGGCTTAAGAATTGATGAACAAGTAAAAACCAAGTCATATGAATTTTTTCGATATGAAAAACAAAAATATTAACGTATTGGCTGGTTTTACAGCGGCTGTATTAAGTGCATGTAACCATGGCACTGCACCGATTGAAGCAGCTGGCGCTGAAACAATACGAGTTGCCATAGCGGATGTTGTATTCGAAGATATAGCCTTTCGTAATTGCGTAACAGAATCAGGATTAAAGTACGCAGACGAAGTAAAGGCTTTGTCATGTGAAGGAATCAGTAGTGTAAGCGGTATAGAGTCTCTTGTAGAGCTAGAAAATCTGAGGCTGTCTAATTCGCAGCTAACAGAGTTAGACATATCGGCTAATACCGCATTGACCGAGCTATACGCATTAGACAATCAGCTCACGGAGTTAGATTTATCAGCTAATGCTGCATTGACGGTGCTAGACGTATCGTTCAATCAGCTTACGGTGCTGGACCTTTCAGCTAGTACGGTCTTGACCAATCTCAACCTTGCGGGGAATCAACTTGCGGAGTTGAATTTGTCCACTAACACAGCATTAACTGAGCTTCACGTTCGTGATAATCAGCTCACTGAGCTGAACGTATCAGCTAACACCGCATTAACTAAGCTAAACGCGAGCGCTAACCAATTCGTGGAATTGGATGTCTCAGCCAATTCAGGGCTGACAGAGCTCAACGTCGCGGGGAATTTACTCACTGAGCTGGATGTATCAGCCAATACGGCATTGTTGAAGTTCGACACGAGAATGAATCAGCTCACGGTCCTGGATATCTCAGCCAATACGAGTTTAATGGAACTCTTCGTAGGAGAGAATCAACTAACAACGATGGATGTTTCTGCTAACACGGCATTGACAGTGCTCTACGCATCGGTGAATCAGCTTACAGCGCTGGACGTATCTGCTAACACGGCGTTGAAAAACCTGTATGCGTCATACAATGAACTCACGACACTTGATGTCTCGGCGAACACAGCGTTAGCCGTACTCAATATACTAGGTAATCAGTTAACGACGCTGGATGTCTCGGCGAACACGGCTCTAGAATATTTAAACTTTAATCAGAACGTTACGTGCACGGGTGTTGCCTGCATATGAAAATAGTGTCTCCTAGGGTGCAACGCACCGAAAGCCCCCCCCTTTTGGTGCACACCGTTAACCGAAAGCCAGAAGAGCAAAGTATCATTGCTAACGTTGATATTCCAGATTCGACTGTAGAGCCATAAGGCAGATATTTTCAGGGAAAATATCTAACACGGCAAGCTCAAAATTCTCTATAGCTAAAGTTATAAAAAAAGTTTGCTTCCTCTCCACGCGGAGGTGCGGTTGGATTTTACGAGGGTCCGGATTGTCCTCAAAG
>JAHDFH010000099.1:0-5215 GCA_020628305.1 Acidimicrobiales bacterium
CCTGATAAGGGTGAGGTCGCTAGTTCAAATCTAGCTAGGCCCACAACATACTTCCCAGGTCACAGCATCGGTGGCACCTAGTCCTTCAGACATTGTGCTTGGTAGCCAAATCGTTACTCTAAGGGTCCTTCCCGTACATCTAGTTAAGACCGGCCTATTGAGCCGAACGACGTCGGGCCGGTAAACCGTCAGGCCAAATCGTCGAATCGTCCCACACAGTATCGGTAAGGTCCACTCCTGTAAGATCTGTTCCCGAGAGGTCTGCTCCTGTCAGATCTGCTCGAACTAGTCGTGCGTGGCTTAGGTCACTGTTTGTCAGCTTTGTATTTTGGAGTTTGGTTTTATAAAGAATAGCTCCAACGAGAGTTGTTCCTGAGAGGTCTGCTCCCAGCAGATCAGATTTGGTCAGATTCGCTCCGGAGAGGTTTGTCCTGGCGAGATTCGCTCCCCTCAACCCTGCGTTGGTTGCGAAGGCCCCGATTAGCTCTGCTTCAAGAAAATCCGTCAAATTTAGGTTTGAGCGATTCAGATTCGCTCCAGAGAGGTTTGTCCCCCTTAAATCTGC
The DNA here is from genome assembly GCA_020628305.1 of Acidimicrobiales bacterium. Taxonomy (GTDB): domain Bacteria; phylum Actinomycetota; class Acidimicrobiia; order Acidimicrobiales; family SZUA-35; genus JAHDDW01. The sequence continues at coordinate 566 of JAHDFH010000099.1, forward strand.
TTCTGAAAAATTTACGTAGGACAAATTGGATTTGGACAGATCGACCATTCGAAGATTTGTCTTACTTAGGTTTGCCCTAGATAAATCTCTGCCCGATAAGAGAATGCCCGTCAAGTCGTGGCCAGCGAGACCGATTCCGGTCAAGTCCTCCTTGACCGTTACAGCCGTTATTATCGAGTGGCGCATCTGTTCTTCGGCGATTCTGGTATCGCGTTGATCTTGTTCTCTAGCAATCCGAGTATCTCGATTGTCGCGACGTCTCTCTAAAACCTCTTCGTACAAAAGGATGAGACCACCGATTACGGCTCCAGAGAATATTGCCCCACCAATTTCTCGGTAACCTTCCCGTGCGTTGCTATTCGGGCTCTGTTGTTCCGCTATTTCAAAGGCCAGAAACCACCCAGCAAGAGCTAGTGATGCGATTCCTAAAATGGAAAGACAGATAGTCAGTGTATGAAGCCAGCGGATTACTTAAGTATGGAATAGTTTGAGTTACCGAGCAAATGGGTTCCTTGTGGAAGGGGTCGTCTTTATGTCGATTCCCTGTGACCGACTGGCGGAAGTTCGACTACCTCTCGAATGCGGTGCCGGTGGCGCTCGTAATACATCTTTTACTGGTTCCGGCCTAGTCTGTAACCTGTGAAACTGGTGTATCCGGCCTTGATCTGATGTGAACGGCGGTATTGTCGTAATTCGTAGGGCGTGATTGGCTTCAAGTCGTTGCGTTCACATGCCGCTGCTATTGATCTGCGTTGGTTGTCTTTGTGATTGCTGCGCCTCGCTTGGTTGTTCAGGGCTGATTTGTTCAGGGTATGGCAAGGGCCAGGGTGATGAGGTTAGAGACGCCGTCGTTCAGATTGGTATGCGACTCAGCGAACTGCGGCGAACTGGTAAGAGGGCCGACGGCGATACCCTATAGCCGAGTATCTTCTCGACTTCAGGTCCAGCTGGAAGAACCGGTTGCAGGTCGCCGTCGAAACTCGTCGGGTTGAGAGTAAGGTCTGCCAGCTCTCAACTTCGTATTTCCCTGAGAAGCTCGTACGGGGTGCACCGTTGATTGAACCTCGGGATGTTTCTGCTCCAGGTGACGTGCTCGCTTCGTTGGGTTTGAATCAGATGGTCTTCTCGGACGAGATATTTGTGCGTATGCCAACTGAGGATGAGAAAGAGCTTCTTGATCTAGATAAAGGTGTGCCTGTCGCTGAACATATTCGAACGGGCTTAGACGAAGATGGTAAACCGCTTCGTTGCATGGTGACGGTGATGCCTGGAGATCGAACGAAAATCACTTACGATTTGCAAGTGTCGTGATCCGCCTCGCTGAAGAGTCTGACCTTCCCCAACTTCTAGAGCTGCGTACGGAAGCCGAGGAATGGCGAGCGAGTAAGAACGTTGATCAGTGGGTTCCGGCGTGGCGTGAACGCATTGAGAAGCTTATGACCAAACGGGTTGAGGAACGCAAGACCTGGATCAAGGTCGACGACGAAGGTATCTGCTGGACCCTTTCATTTGACGGGCCTGATCTTGATTTCTGGACTGAGGAAGACGACCTCGACTCGGCTCTCTATATGTACAAGTTCATCGTCGCTCGAAGATGTGCTGGGCAAGGAACCGAGGCCCTAGGATGGGCGCTCCGTTGCGCACATTCTCAGTCCAAGAAGTCGCTACGAATCGACTTTCACATCAACAATGACCGGCTAGCCAGATATTACGAAACCTGAGGCTTTAAGGAAGTCCGAAAAGTGTATGTCAAGGATCGTCTTTCAGGCTGGTTGATGCAATATTCGCTCTAAACGAAGAGTCTTACTTTTCTCGCTTCATTTGGTAACCCTGTAATGGGGTATCGAACCTGAACGCTGCTTAACCCACCAGACTTTGATCTTGAGCGTCAGAGTCGGCTTGCGATTCCTCGATACTGTGCGTTTGGGACTTCCATCTAACTGGGAACCCTTCCCAATAAGGGTCTTGTCTAGGATTAGGCTTCAGTTTGAAGCATAAGGGTCCAACTCCAGATAGTACCGCCTTGGTAAAGATGACCAGTCGATGAGAAGGCGCTCCTGGCATGCCCTGGGCGAGGGTCCAGGTGGGATTTGAAAGCGTTTCAGTTAAGCCTCTGGCTGTCGAATACTTCGAATCTGCATGGCCGAACAGGTCAACAGTCTGATCTACCAGGTCATAGACTGTTGGAAAAATGCCAATTCGCTCAAGACGGTCGAAGGAATCCGTCAGTTTGCGGATAGCATTTCGGATCTGTTCATCTGATGGGAATTCTCGGTTGCCGTGAAGGGTCGAGTTTCGAACCTCTAGCACAGCATCATCTTGGAATGCTGAAGAGGCCGAGCGTAGCGCTTTAAGGATCAGAACTGAGGAAGCCGTATTAAGATTAAAGAAAGGCAATTTGCTTGTGAAAGCGTATGGTCGAGCCTTGTTAAGGCAACGAATAGGATATTCATTGACAGGTCGCACATATGCTGACTGATCGATCGATTCGAGTGATTTCGCTAGTCGGGCAAAGGCACACCCGAGTGGGGCGAGTGTGGGCTTACCGTTATCGGGAAGCCTAAGGCGGTCATCCACAGGTGAGTGATCGTCTAGAAAGCTCCACGTCCGGCGTGCCGATTCGAGATTGAATTCGAATCCGTTTTCTGTGGTTACATGATCAACTGTCAGAGCCCAAATAGCGAATGACAGACTCAAGGCGACAGCGCTCTCGACAGCACTAAAAACATTGGAGATCTCGCCGCGTTTCGCTTCCTCTGAATCTTCGTTATTCAGAACCGCTGTAAGCGACACAAGATGCCTATTCACATCTCCGATCTGGGAAAACACGACATCACCGGGAACGCCTAGCCGCCACAGTAACGTATCCCGGAGAATGGAACGTTGCATTTTTTCAGGATTCTCGATGTGAAAGTGGTCCGCTGCAACCATGGCCGTGTCATGATTGCCTAGGACCATCAGATCCAAGATCTCGTCTGGACTGAACCTTTGAGCCACCTCATTTAGCAAGTCCCTATGATCAATGTCCTCACCCTGAGTTTCTGAAAGGTATCGCAAGTCTTCTAAGCCCTTATCACCGCGAGACATATATAGAACGTCCAACAGTTCAAAAAGCCGCATCGAAACTAGTGAGGATGCTTTTGGCCCAAAGACTCTTGCCCCTAACTTGCCGATCTCGGCGCTCACCCGGGTTTTGTAACGAGCTACTCGCCTAACTCGAACCTCGTGGTCGCTCAGTTCTACGCTGCCTCCCCTGATGACTCTGTCTAGAGCCATAGACACAGTTTTATCATTCGACAACAACAGAATCTGCAGCAACTCTGGACGCTCCAGACCATTGGCAAAAGTCGTAGGGTTTTGGATCACGTAACCGGTTGCTCTCGAAAGCGCTTCACGTGTTCCCTCTGTAAGGAACCTAATGCAGAGTGTTTCGACTACTAAGTGACGAAGCTCTTCAACAGTCAACCCATCAGCGAGTACGTCAACGACAGCGTCGTAGCCGGCCAGTCTTCGTGATTCGTATCTACGTGAATATGCATCTCGATACACACTGAGAACCGGATCGTCGCCCTGATAGTTGTCTTGTACAAATTCCGACACGTTACTAATGACTTTTTGTATCCGAGCAGTCGCAGTTGTCGATAATTCAACTTCGTGGATTATGTGGCAATTCGAATCTGAACACCGGTACCCGGAAAAGGTCCGCCTTGGGAGAATCGATCTTATGCCGTCTGAAACCAAGCAACCATAGGGACCCGTTACGTAGTGGCCTGACTGAAAAACTCCGATGGGCAGTTCATTGAGTAGGGCTACTGATTGCGAATCAGAGAGAGAACTTCTTTCCGGGTACTTGGATGCTAATAAGTCACTCGCCTCGCGTCCGTAAAGGTAGGGAAGGAGAATTTTTCGGGACTTTATCGCATCAGATGCAACTGACCGAAGCATCTCCAGATCGGTGTAGGGGTCTACGTGCAGACCCGCTGGACCGCTTGAGGAAAGAAAGACAGCAAGCTTAGTTTCATTAGATCGATTCTTCGAAGAGTCTTTGACGACTGCCTCATGGATCTCGTCGCCAACCTTGGAGAGAACAATTGGCTCGACCCACTCGTCTGTGACTTTGAAATTCTGGTCGATAATGCAGTTTTCGAGAATAGCGCACATATCCGCCACGCTTGCGATCCAATCGGGGTCTACAGACGGGATCGGCGTTCCTATGTGACTCACGGCAAGGGGCTGGTTGTTACCATCACGGCGGTTCATGTGGCCACTATAGGTCTTTAGTAATTGGAGCGCTAGTAGTTTGCCCTAATTGGGTACATGTAAAGCATTTTGTAGCTATTTGTAAACTGTTAATGTCGAAATATTTGGAAGGTTCCGGAAGGAGATGAACCGAATTGCGAAAGGCCACGCTAGCGACCTGACTCAGAGCCGTTGATAAGTATTGGCCTGGTAGCCAGCTACCCTGAATTTGGATCGTCTTACATGGTCGAGAAGAGCCTACGTTGGTCAAAAAATGTACAACCCTGAACGACTTCGACTGACACCGCTTAGCCTGATAAGGATGAGGTCGCTAGTTCAAATCTAGCTAGGCCCACAAACAACCCGGCACCTCTTCGAGTTGCTTCGGGTTGTTAGAAGTTTCGCCTAAAG
>JAHDFH010000099.1:5225-5622 GCA_020628305.1 Acidimicrobiales bacterium
AGAGCGCACCCCTGATAAGGGTGAGGTCGCTAGTTCAAATCTAGCTAGGCCCACAAACAACCCGGCACCTTCGAGTTGCTTCGGGTTTGTTAGAAGTTTCGCCTAAAGGCGAAAACTTCCGCTGTCTCAGTTCTCTTTGCTAGTTTGGTTTCGCCAACATCTAGAAGGCCAAGCGTTCCACAGCTGGGAAACATGCCTTAGCATCACCACTTCACTTGTGCAGTCACTCAAAGCGAGTTCGCTATGTTGAAAGTGGACCGATTCTTGAACACCTGTACGTTCAGACCGGAATCCGCTCGAACATCTACTTTCGAAAAAAACCTAGTCAGACGTTCGAAAAAAACCTAGTCAGACGTTCGAAAAAACCCTAGTATAAACAAATGCGGCTATCACGTGG
>JAHDFH010000020.1 GCA_020628305.1 Acidimicrobiales bacterium
AAGTACTCGAAGAGCTCGCCGCTTTCCCTGATCACAGGTTCGGGCCTTCGAAAGATGATGTTGTTGCATTGCAGTGGCTGCAGAATGAGTACCAACTTCTTGATCGGCAGACAGCTCTAGCAATTCCGGTTCTTTTCTGGTTGGGTTTTATAGATGCTGATGATCAGCATGGAGAGTTACTCGACCTCTGTCGTCAAGCAGTCAGATTCTCAATCGACGCTCAAGACCTGCGTGATAAACGTATTGATGAAATCGTCGAGGAGGCGACATACGAGAACTACCATGGTCAGAGGCGTCTAGAGTTACGATCCAGGGAAGCTAAGCGCTTTGAAGACCGGCTTTGTGCTTTACGAGAGCTGAGCGAGGACGCCACGCTACTAGAAATCAAGGATGCGTTCGGGCCTGCACCAACTAGTCAGTTTTTTGCTAGGTCGAAGCCTGTGCCCTCGCGCTCACTGAGGAACAAGGCCACTGATAAACAGTTTCAACCAGCAGTTCAAGCGGTGCGAGAACGCCTAGATCACTACCAGAGCCTTTGAAGCTTTCAAAGTAACAATCTGGTCGTGAAAATAGCGTTGGACAATCACCCCGCAAACTAGACTCATAGCATGACCTCAATTTTCTGGTTCCGGCGTGATTTACGGTTGCAAGACAACCCTGCTTTGCTAGCTGCATCAGAAGCTGGCGATGTGTTGCCTGTTTTCATCTTTTCCACCGATCTTGGAGATGATTTCGATCGACCACGGATCCAGTTCCTTGTCGGTTCTTTAAAGGCCTTGGATTCTGATCTTGGAAGTAACCTGGTCATCCGATACGGCGACCCAACAGAAATCCTTGCCGAGCTTTGCGCCGAGGTGAACGCATCTACTGTGTACTCAACACAGAGCTACTCGACTTATCGTCGCCAAGAAGATGAAGACGTTGCTGAAGGGCTTGGAGCGGAGGGCCTTTCGCTAGAGCTTATTGGTACGCCGTACGCAGTTGAGCCCGGTAACGTGTTCAACAAGTCTGATTTGCCGTTCAAAGTCTTTACTCCCTTTTACAAAGCCTGGTCACAACATTCTGTCGATGAACCTTTGGGAACCGCAGAAGCCAAATGGGTTACCTCTAGGTCTTCGCAACCATTGCCAGAGGTTTCTGCACCTCCCGAGTTTCTTCCAGCTCCAGGTGAAGCTGCAGCGCATGCAAGAGTTGAAGAGTTCATTAAAGAATCGGCAACCGAATACAACAAGACTCGCAACAACCCCGGCATTGATGGCACTTCAAAGATCTCCCACTACCTTAAGTGGGGGACTCTCCACCCACGCCAAGTGCTTGTTCAGCTCGGGGATTCTCCAGGAGAAGAAGTGTTTCGCAAAGAAATTGCTTGGCGAGAGTTTTACGCCGATGTCTTGTTTAACTGGCCGTCAACTGCAAATGATGTTTTCAACTCCAAGATGGAAAATCTGGCCTATGACACCGGTGCTTCAGCAGATGAACTATTTGAAGCTTGGGCGGCGGGGCAGACGGGCTATCCAATAGTTGACGCGGGGATGAGGCAGCTAGTGGAAACAGGCTGGATGCACAATCGGGTGCGGATGATAGTTGCAAGCTTCTTGACCAAAGATTTGCATATTGAGTGGAGTCGGGGAGCCGAGTTCTTTATGCATCATCTCGCAGATGGTGACCTGGCTTCAAATGCTCATGGTTGGCAGTGGACAGCGGGAACAGGAACTGACGCATCACCTTATTTCCGAGTATTCAACCCCTCAACTCAGTCGAAGAAATTTGATCCAGATGGTGACTACTTGCGTGAATGGCTGCCAGAGATCGCCCACTTGAGTAACGCCCACATTCACACACCGTGGCTCGACCCTTACGGTGCCCCTGCGGGCTATCCACTACCGATAGTCGATCATGCTCAAGAGCGGTTGGATGCGCTAGAGCGGTATAAAGCGATGAAAGAGGCGCTGGCATAAAGAGAGCGCCCTAAGAAATGCCTTTCTTAGGGCATTTCACCCTTAAAGAAGCCATTTTTGGGCACCGATAACCCTAAGGTGAGTCCCGAGTTTAGCGAAGCGCAGTTTCGTGCTGCCAAGATTGACAGTAATTTTCGATCCTTCATCGCTGCTGTGGGGCGTGCCCGTAACGCGTCTGAAGCTATTCGTTTAGCGGTGGGCTTAATGGCGGAACAATTTGAGTTCAGCGTTGCCTTGCTTGTTGATGATGAGAATACAGAGATAGCCAACTTTGGTGTTTCAGAATCGCAAGCCGATCAAGTAGTTAAAGAGGCGCTCCTGTCTGCGCAAACATCTGTGGAGATTCCAGGCGAGGGCGAATGCGAGATAATACGTCACGAGTTGAGTGGGTTTGGGCGACAGTTGTCGCTTAATGTCGCTAGACCAAACGAGCTCAGCATGCAAGACGAAGTTGATCTTGGGCTCTTTTCTAGAGTACTGGGGTTGGTGTGTCAGTCACATTGGCATGTTGAAGCGGAGCGAGATCTGAGACTGGTTCAAGAGCGCGAACGCAAAGTGTTCGAAAGTATTGTGGAAGTTCAGAGACTCATTACTCAAAGCGAATCAATAGACCTAATCCTGCGTTTGCTATCAGACCAAACGATGAGGTTGCTCCAAGCCCATGCGGCTGGAATTATTACAACCGCTGGAGGATTCTCAAAACGGCTTGCCGTAATTGGACATCTAGCAGATGATTGGGAATTTCCGAGCAGTGTCGAAGCAGTAGCAAACGAGGCGATGCAGTTTGAGAAAACTGTTGAAATGGTAGTGCGGTTATTGGGCGAAGAACTAACTGTTCTGGCCGTCCCAATGTTTGAATCAGATGGCGTTATAGGGGCTATGTTCGCTCTTTGGAAGCAAGGTTCTAAGATCGACTCGGTAACTGAAGATTTCATGTCTGCTTTTGTGGCTCAAGCTAGCCTCGCTCTGGCAGATGCACGATTTGAGAAAGCTCTAGAGGCTTCGTTTAGAGATTCGCTTACTGGGCTTGCCAACCGTAGCTTTGTACTTGCCAGAGTTAAAGAAGAGCTTGAGTCTAACGAAAACACAGCCTTCGCTTTTATTGACTTAGATGGTTTCAAACATGTGAACGATACTCATGGCCACCTTGTTGGGGACAAGCTTCTGGCTGCGATTGCGAAACGTATTAAGAACAGCGTCAGGGAAGTTGACGTAGCTGGGCGTTTAGGAGGGGATGAGTTTGGCGTGTTGTTCCGCCAGATCGACAATATGGAAATGGCCAAAGAGCTAGCGGGCCGAATTGTTGAAGCTGTTGCTCAACCGGTCGCAATTGATGATCTCACGATTATGCCACGTTTAAGTATTGGTCTTTCAATTGGCAAAGACATAGATGTGGACGCACTCGTAAGCCAAGCAGATATGGCCATGTACAAAGCCAAGCGAGACCCTTCAAATTCGGTTGAAGCTTCAGACGCGCTGCAATAGGGACGCGGTCACTTGCCGCGCACGATTTGTTGTCACTAATTTAGCTAAAGAACTAGCCATATGGCCCCGATACTGCATAGGCAAGGGGGAATGGCTATGAGCGCTACAGCGGTACAAAACGAACAAGCACAATCAACTGAGGTTAAACAAAGGTGGTTCGGCAGAGCCATAGCTTTAGCAGAGGACATCAATTCAGATTCGGTTGCAGCCATAGGTTCAGCAATTCGAAAAGCGACATCTGATGGTGATGTAAAACTAGTGATGATTATGGCTGCTGAGCACATCGATTTCGCCGATATCACAGCTGGCATCCACGCATCAGAGCTAGCCGAAGACGTTAAAGTGATTGGCTGGTCTGCCGGAGCTCAGCATTCAGCTGAACATGGAGCAACCACTGGCGGCGTCATCGTGGCAGCACTTGGAGGAGTGGGTTTCAACGTTCAAACAGCGCACGCTCCTGTGGAGGATGAACAACTTTATGAGGCAGCTTTTGAAGCCTCAGCCGCTGCTACTCGGGAACTCAATGGCGACCATCGGATGCTGCTGATGTTCACTGACGGGTTGCTAGGTGATTCACAGGAGTATGTGAGAGGAGCATACAGCGCGGCTGGAGCGAGCTGGCCTCTAGTCGGCGGAGCATCATCTGATATCGGAACCTTCTCTGATACCTGGCAGTTTGATGGCGAATCACTCGTTAGAGGTGTGGTTGCCGCAGCTATCGTGGCTGATTCCCCAATTGGGATTGGTATGTCGCATGGCTGGTCAGAGGCTGGAACACAAGCAATGCTCGTGACCAAAGTAGAGGGTATGAACATTCTTGAACTTAATGGTCGACCAGCCTTAGACGTATGGGCAGAACACATAGGCTACAGCGTCGAAGATTTCGCTGATGACCCTGAACTCACTGCTGAGCTGATTATGACCCACCCGCTTGCTTTAGCTCGAGACGATCGCAAAGAAGTCCGAGGGCTAGCAGGAGCTGACATCGAACAGCGTGCGCTAGTAGGAGTGACGGTGACCCCCGAAGGCGAAGCGCTTTGGATCATGTCAGGTTCGCCAGAATCCGTTCTGGAAAGCACCGAACCGGGAGTTGAGGCCGCCTTTGACGCTCTGCAAGGGGCAGATCCGATTGGTCTGATGGCCTTCGGGTGCATGGCACGGCGCATTGTTTTGACCGGCCCTGAATATCTCGACGACGAGGTAGCGGCGCTTGAACGGGCAGCTGCTGGCGTTCCGATGGTAGGCGTCCCGGTGTTTGGCGAAATTGCCCGCACAAAAGGCCCGAGAGGTTTCCATAATTGCACCCTCATAACGTTGGCTTTTTCGTAGGTAGACGATTCGACGCAGACGGCAGGAGACAGGTCTGTGTTATAGAAGCAAAGGTTGGGACCTGGCTATCCTTTACGGGTGGTAATGGTTCATCTAGAGCGTCTGATTTGCGACCTTCGTCATGCCAGCTAGACTAGATGTTTGGGTTTAGCTAGGCAGGCCGTAGTAATGCTGGATGAACGAAAAGCTGATGTTCTTAAAGCAGTCATAGAGGCGTACACCGAAACTGCCCAACCCGTCGGATCTGGCGCAGTAGAGGCGCTCAAACGATTCACCGTTTCGTCAGCAACTATTCGCAACGATATGGCGTATCTCGAAAAAGAGGGCTATCTTCGACAGCCCCATACTTCAGCAGGGCGTGTTCCCACTCAAAAAGGCTATAGAGATTTCGTTGACCGGCTAGACGCACGCAAAATCACTCGAAGGCGGCAAGCTAAGGAGGTCTCTCAGTTCTTTTCCCAGATGCGCGGCGAGATAGAAGAAGTCCTACACGAAACAGCTGGTTTGCTGTCTCGCCTCACAGACTACGCTGCTGTAGTCGTCGAGGATCCAGAGGCCCCGCAGATTAAGTCGTGCCAACTGGTTGAACTTAACTCAGGCACTTACCTTGTTGTGTTTGTCCTATCTAACGGACATGTGTTGAAGCACACGATTGAGACTTCAAAATCAATCGATGATGCCGAACTAGCTCAAGCTAACACTGCGCTGAATAGCGCCCTGGTCGGCAAGGATCTCACTGGGGATCTGTCGCTCGTTGCGAAACCAAACTCGCCTGCCGCTAACTTAGCTAAGACAGCTATTGATTGGCTAAGCACGGGTGTCACAACAACTGATCGCGTCTACGTAGATGGCGCATCACGCGTAGTTAATGCTTTCGAGGCAGTCGAATCAGTTAGCAAGGTCTTGGAGATTCTAGAGCAGCAACTTGTGGTTGTCAGCTTGTTATCGGACGTCACAAACGAGGGAGTGACAGTGTCGATCGGCGCTGAGCATGGCGTCGAGCCCCTAGCTAACTGTTCGCTGGTAGTTTCACCGTATGAAATCGATGGCGAACAAGCCGGTTCGATTGCGGTGTTGGGCCCGACTAGGATGAAGTATCCTCAAGCTATCTCAGCGGTTGCTGCGGTCAGCCGTCAATTAGGAGAGAGCCTCAGCGAAGGCTAGGAGAATCATGGACTATTACGAACTTCTGGGTGTTGCCAGAGATGCTGATGCTGCAACTATAAAAAAGGCTTATCGTAAGCTGGCTATCGAACTGCACCCTGACAAAAACCCTGGAAATGCAGAAGCTGAGGCGAAGTTTAAGGAAGTTTCGGAAGCTTACGAAGTGCTTTCCGACGACAATAAGCGCAGTCAGTATGATCGTTTTGGATCAGTTGGTGGAGGGGGTGGCTTCTCTGGTGATCCGTTCGGTGGCGGTTTGGGAGATCTCTTCGATGCCTTCTTTCAAGGAGGGCAGTCCCAACGCAGACCAAGTAATCAGGGTGTCGATCTCGAGGTGTCAACCGACCTCACTCTCGAGGAAGCTGTAAAGGGTGTTGAGAAAAAGATCTCGGTAAGAACCGCTGTTGGATGCGACACGTGCGAAGGGACCGGCGCTGAGAAGGGTTCATCTGTTTCACGTTGCGGGCAGTGTGAGGGAAGTGGGCAAATTCGACAAGTTCGTCAATCAATTTTGGGTCAGATGATGACCACTTCGACGTGTCCGCGCTGTGGGGGTGAAGGCCAAGTAGTTGAGAACCCTTGTAATGCATGTTCGGGTGAGGGGCGTATTATCAAGGACTCTGAGTACACGGTTGATATACCAGCCGGCGTTGGTCATGGCAGCACTCTGAAGCTATCCGGTAAAGGAGCTGTAGGTCCGCGAGGCGGCGGGTCTGGTGATCTTTATGTTCATGTCCGGGTTAAGGATCACGCCGTGTTTGATCGAGATCAAGACGATCTTTTCGCTGAACTTCATGTGTCGATGACTCAAGCAGCTTTAGGTGCTGAAATTACTTTTGATGCTCTTGAAGGACCGGTTCCGGTACGAGTTAATGCTGGAAGTCAGACTGGAGAACTGTTCACTCTAAAGAACCTAGGTGTGCCCAAGCTGAACGGCGGCGGGTCGCGAGGCAACCTAATTCTCCGGTTGGTCGTAGACACTCCTACTGCCTTAACCACAGATCAGGAGGATGCTCTGCGTAAGTTTGCAGAGCTACGAGAAGAAGCCGTAGCTGATCCAACAGACGGGATCATAGATCACATCAAGTCCAAGTTTAAATGAGCTCTGCCATCGAGCTTCGCAAGCTGCCTTTGATTTTTGTCGAAGATCTGTCAAAGCCAAAAATCGGCGAGGTTGACTTCCACCACTTATCTAAGTCGCTTCGGATTGAGCTTGGCTCGGTGATAGCCATTAGTGATGGGCGGGGGAGCTGGTCGAAAGCGAAACTGGGTGAGAACCTTGAGCTTGTTTCGGACGCTGTAGTTGAACCCCAGACAGGAGAAAGCTGCGTATGTTTCACCCCAGTTAAGAATGAACGCCCAGAGTATGTGATTCAGAAGCTCACAGAGCTGGGCATCTCAAGAATCATCCCCTTAGTGACAGAGCGCTCGATTATCCGTTGGGACGAAAGTAAGATAGAGAAGTTGATGGCAAAGTGGACCAGCGTAGCGAAGCAAGCATGTATGCAATCTCGTAGGGTTTGGTTTCCTACTATTGAGCGGCCACACCCGGTTGCAGACCTGCCTGTAACAGTGGCGCCCCAACCATTGCTGGTTGCTGATCCCACAGGCAGGCAGATCACGACAGAAGATTCCTGCATCGCTATTGGGCCAGAAGGAGGATTCACCGAAGCTGAGCTCAATCTAGGGGAGAGAGTCTGCCTTCCAGGCGGAATCTTAAGGGCCGAAACCGCAGCTGTCGCAGCCGCAACCCTCCTATCAGCCCGTTAGGGACGGGCCAAAACGCGACGGACACAGGGGTTAGGCAACATGGTCCGGATTTAGCTACTAAGATCCTAAAAGAGGTGTAATCGTGAGAGCAAAAGCGTACGCAGTGCAAGATTCTAAGGCCCCGCTGGAGTTGTGGGAGTTCGATCGCCGGGAGCCATTGGATGATGATGTCGAGATAGCTATCGAGTACTCCGGTATCTGTCATTCCGATATTCACCACGCACGCGGTGATTGGGGTGAGGTTCCTTACCCGTCGGTACCTGGTCACGAGATCATCGGTACAGTGACTCGTGTTGGCAGGAATGTGTCACGGTTTACAGAAGGCCAACGTGTTGGTGTTGGCGTAATGGTTAACAGCTGCGGCGAGTGCTCTGCCTGTGGTGAGGGCTATGAGAACTATTGCGAGAACGGTTTCACAGGAACTTATGGTGCTCAAGATCCGCTAGATGGTTCTGTTACCCGTGGCGGCTACTCCAACATAATAACTGTTACCCAGAAATTCGTGTTTGATATCCCCGAGGAATTAGATCCGGCTGGGGCGGCACCACTGCTATGTGCAGGAATCACAATGTACTCGCCGCTGAAGCATTGGAAAGCTGGAACAGGTGTTCGTGTAGGAATCGCAGGTCTTGGTGGTCTTGGTCACATGGGCGTAAAGATAGCGGCTGCTATGGGTGCACAAGTCGATGTTATTACGCGTAATCCTCAAAAAGCTGAGGCAGCAAAGACCTATGGCGCTTCGGAGATAGTCGACTCAACCAACGAAGCGGAAGTCAGCAACGCTAAGAGGCGGTATGACCTGATAGTCAGCACCGTCCCTGTCGAACACGACGTCACTCCGTACTTGGACATGCTGGCAATCAATGGAGTTCTTTGTCTCGTCGGGGCCATCAACCCGATGCCTGCCTACCATGGAACGCAGGTTATTGCAGGGCGAAAATCCATCGCTGGTTCAGGCATTGGCAGCGTTGCAGAGACCGAAGAGATGCTAAGATTCTGTGCAGAGCACAAAGTGCTGCCAGAAATTGAAGTTATCAGGTTTGATCAAGCTAATAAGGCTTGGGAGACAATGCAATCCGCAGAGATGGATCGCCGCTACGTCATCGATGTAGCTAACTCCTTCGGCTAGTGAGCCTTGGGTAACAACGGTTCCAACCAAGGCCTTGGATAGGTTGGGATAGAGGTGCCTGACCCCACAGTCCGGTGATAGCGTTGGAGAGGTCTATGGCTATTGAAGTAAGCATTCCTACTAACGACATTTGGGTTCGTCTTGTTGGCGAACAAGATGCTTATGTCAACATTCTTCGAGACGAGCTCGATGTCACGATTCATGCTCGCAGCGGAGAGCTGAGCCTCGAAGGTAAAGACGAAGTAGTCGCTAAGAAAGTGGTGGATGAACTACTGAAGGTGCTCGCAGCGGGGCAGGAACTGACACAAGACAGTGTGCTTCGTTCTGTAGCAATGGTAAACAACTCTGAAAGCCCTTCTGGGGTTATGTCGGATCGTATTCTGGTGACTAACCGAAATAAGCCAGTTATTCCACGGACGCCGAACCAGAAGAAGTATGTCGACTCGATACAGAAAAACACAATCACTTTCGGCATTGGCCCAGCAGGGACAGGTAAGTCGTGGTTGGCTGTGGCATGTGCGGTTAAATCGCTAATGGATCAGGAAGTTGAACGTATCCTTCTGACCCGCCCGGCAGTAGAGGCCGGTGAGAACCTAGGCTTTCTGCCCGGCGATCTCATGTCTAAAGTCGATCCTTACCTTCGACCTCTTTATGATGCATTGTCCGACATGGTCGGGGCTGAGCACATGAGCAAGTACTTCGAGCGCAACGTTATTGAGGTTGCGCCTCTTGCTTACATGAGGGGACGTACCTTGAACAACTCCTTCGTCATTTTGGACGAAGCACAGAACACAACGCCACAGCAGATGATGATGTTCCTAACTCGCATTGGGTTCAACACTAAGTGCGTAGTCACAGGAGACAAAACGCAGGTTGATTTGCCTGGTCAGAAAAGTGGCTTAGTCGGTCTTGAGAAGATTCTTAATGGTATTGAGGGGCTCGATTTTGTCCATCTCTCATCTGGTGACGTTGTCCGTCACAGGATTGTACAAGACATAGTTGACGCCTATGAAGCACGAAAGCGGGCTTAATGATGGAGCTTGATTTAGAAGTTGAGGTTCTCGATCGTTCCGGTCAGGATATAGATCTTCAAAAATGGGGCGAGGTGTTCTTCGAAACTTTCCAGTTTGAAAAAATTTACTCGGGAGTAGCCAGTTTGGTATTCATTGGCGAAGAGGAAATGGCTCAACTAAATTCCCAGTACATGGGGGGTGACTACGCTACCGATGTGCTTTCCTTTCCCGTCGATGGCACTCATGAGATTCCTGAAGGAGCACCTCGTGTGCTTGGTGATGTTATGGTCTGTCCAACAGTTGCGGTAAAGCAAGCTAAAGAGCATGGCTGGAGCCAAGATTCAGAAATGTGCCTGCTTGTTGTTCACGGTGTGTTGCATCTGTTAGGCCACGATCACCAAGAAACTACAGAGCGTCAGATCATGCGTGAAGCTGAGGCAAAGCACATGGCCAGATACGGTTTAGATCACAAGGTGTTCGATGACTGAAGCTACTTTTAATTCTATTGATACTTGGATTGTCATCTCTATCGTCCTAGGTTCGCTAGTCGCAGGCTTGCTTGCTGCTGGTGTGGAAGCTGTTAGTAACTCGAGCCTCATCAAAGCTCAAGCCTTGAAGGAGCAGGCCCCAAGGCGTGCCACCAGTTTGGAACTGCTGCTTTCCGAAAACGATCTTCTAACCCGACTAAGATTCCTTGTTCTTGGTTTGCAGTTCTCCATTTGTTCTGCCAGCACTTACCTGGCAATAAAGTTCTTCGAGTTTCCTATATCGTTGGCAGCCATAGCAGGTTTCATTGTTCTGCTAATCCCCATAACCGAGACCATACCTATAACTATGGGACACTCAAAGTCAGATTCTCTAAGTTTGGCCCTTAGTGGCTTACTTGTTGGTTCGGCAAAGTTTCTGCCTGTGCGAGCGTTATCTGGAATTGCTTTGAAGTTCGCCGATTTGGCTGTGCCTGGCAAAGCCCACCGGTATTCGGTTGTAGATTCTGCCGAAGAGTTGGTTGCCTTGGCTGATGCAGCAGTCGAGGATGAGATCTTAGAACCTGAAGAGAAAGAGCTTATAGAGTCTATTATTCTCTTTGGTGAGACAGTGGTTCGTGAGGTTATGGTTCCTCGGCCTGACATGAAAGTGGTAGCTCACAGCCAAGCCGCAACAGAGGTGCTGCAACAAGCTTCAGAGTACGGTTTCTCAAGATTGCCAGTAATTGAAGATTCTACCGATGACGTTGTTGGCGTTGTCTACGTAAAGGATCTTGTCAAAGCCGAAATCGCAGATGAGCTAGAAAAGCCGGTGGTAGATCTGGCAAGAAAGGCTGAATTTGTTCCCGAATCTAAGAAGGTCGCTGAACTGCTCAAAGACATGCAGCGCCGCCAGTTTCATATGGCCTTAGCGGTGGATGAATATGGCGGCATAGCGGGTCTTGTGACGTTGGAAGACCTGATTGAAGAGATTGTCGGCGAGATTGTAGATGAGTATGACACTGAAGAGCCAATGTTTTACAGGCTCTCAGATGGCAGCTTTCGGGTCGATGCCCGGATGTTGGTAGATGAAGCCAATGACCTTGGCGGGGTAGAGCTGCCGGAAGGAGCATGGGACACTGTTGGTGGGCTAGTGTTTGATCAATTTGGGCGAGTACCTGCTGTTGGTGAGGCTGTAGAGGTGGGAGCACACAGATTGAAGATTGAGCGCGTGCAAGGCCGGCGAATCACTAGAGTGAGAGTAGAGCATTTAGAAGTGGTGGAAATGGGCGACAATGACTGATGAACAAAGCAAGAAGACCCCTGGCTTCAAGTCTGGTTTCGTATCTCTGACTGGCAGACCTAACGTGGGCAAATCAACGCTACTCAACCAGATACTGGGGGAGAAGGTCAGCATCGTTTCAAACAAATCTCAGACCACTAGAAGCGATATTAGGGGAGTTCATACAGATGAACTTCATCAGATTGTATTCGTCGATACGCCGGGCATTTCAAAGCCTCGCTCTGAGTTGGGTAAATCATTAAACAAGAATGCTTACGACACTTCGGATGATGTCGATCTGGTCTGCTTCGTAGTTGACGCAAACTCTGGATATGGTAGAGGTGATCAATTCGTTGCCGAGAAACTCAACAAAGAATCCACGATCTGTGTACTCAACAAAATCGATGGGTTGAAGCCAGACAAAGTTTTGAAACAACTAACAGAACTAGCAGAGCTCGATTTCTCTGCCTACTTTGCAGTTTCTGCCTGGGATGGTAGAGGAGTGCAAGACTTGGTCGATCACATAAAGAGTCGACTACCGGAAGGCCCGATGTGGTTTGATGAAGAAACCACAACAGACCGTGACCTTGGCTTCCGCGTAGCTGAACTAGTTAGAGAACAGCTACTGCATGTTGCTCAAGCTGAGCTACCGCATTCAATTGCTACACGACTAGTTTCGTGGGAGTGGCCACACATAAAAGTCGAGATTCTGGTTGAGCGTGAATCTCAGAAAGCGATTGTCATAGGCAAGAACGGTTCAGTTCTCAAGAAAGTAGGAACTTCAGTTAGAAAGCAGCTGAAGCCTGGAGCCTTCCTAGAACTTGTTGTAAAGGTTAAGAAAAACTGGCAGTCAGATTCTGAAGCAATTAGCGATCTCGGGTATAGCTAACAGCACCAAGGTCAGGTTCTGTTTTTCGAAACAATCTGAGCTGACAGAGATACCTCTTGGCGATTGAGGCAGCTCTGAATGACGAACCCATCACTTTGCCGCCTTATCTGGCGCCATCATCAGTAACTTTCTATGGTGATTCCCCACTTGGTGTGACCATTGGGACCTGTCCCCGGTCGTTTCCTTGGTGTGACCATTAGGACCTGTCCCAGGTTGTTACCAGGACCAGTTGAGGTCGTAGGCTTCTGGTGGTGTTAGAGATTCGTGAATGAACTCGCCCAATGTTTCTTGAGTTTCGGGCGTGTTTATCAGTCGCCCTGCAGCGTCACGCAGCTGCTCAAGCTCTGAAAATATGGATTCTCTGAGTTCGTCTGGATTGAAGCTTCCTGCCGCATTTTCCGCCATATCCCCACTTTACCTGCTCGGATCCAAGTTGGAAAATAGGTCAAATTTACCCCCTTAAACAGCCGATTTTTGGTGAAAGCTAGAGGTTTTTGAGGAAATCAACTACTTCTTTTTGCTCTTTTGTGCGCCTAAATTCGGGCAGGGCTTCTATCAATTTCCAGCGATAACTTTTATTATTTGCCAGCCTTGAGTCCAAAACCGCTACAACACCACGATCTTCAGCGTTACGAATTAGCCGTCCAGCAGCCTGAGCGAGCAAAGTTTGCGCTCTAGGGAGGTCAATCACCTCAAAGGCTCTAGCCCCAGCGTGCTTGCGACGAGCTTCTGTAACTGGTTCATTAGGCCTTGGGAAAGGGATCCGGTCGACAATCACCAGGCTGAGTGTCTTTCCTGGAATGTCTACTCCTTGCCAGAACGACATGGTTGCGAGTAGACACGATTCTTCTTTGCTTTTGAACTCATCCAACAATGCCGATTTTGACTGGTCGCCCTGAACCAGGATAGGGAAGTGTGCTTTACCGAGGAGGTAGTTCTCTGCTTCTCGCATTGCAGTAAAGCTGGTGAACAGTAGTAACGCTCTACCGCAGGCTGCATTGATTAGCTCCAGCATCTCTTCGTGAGCTTTTGGTCTGAAGCTCTCGGAGTTTGGCGGCGGTAGGTGAGTCGGACAATACAGCAAACCCATATCTTCGTAGTTAAAGGGCGATCCCACACGCTCGACTCCGGCGGAGCTTCCCTGAAGAAGATGGTCTGTAATTTGAGCTGGCAAAGTTGCAGAGGTGAATATGGCGGATTTCTCATCACCCATATATTCTGCGATTAGTGATGAGACATTTATTGGCGTGAGCTTGAGACCGGGTAGCTCGTATGCTTCATCCACCCACATGACTTGGCCTTTGGGTTCTTCCAATACAAGGTCGATCGTGTTAGCGAGTTTGTCTGCCAGGAGAGAGATTCGTTCAACTTTTGCGAGAAGTTCAGCGTTGACCGATTTTCGCAAACTTCTGATTGAGCGCATCAACTTTTCGCATGCTGCACGAGATGCTACGAGTGCTGCAACTATTTCGGTCTCTAAATCACAAGCCAAACCTCTGAAGGGCTCCAAGGCAGAGGCAAGACTGTCAGCTGCTTTTTCTAGTTGAGCTGCCATCGCTTCATCGGTGCTTACACCACGGAACTGCTTTGCCAAACTCAGTAAAGCTGCCGGTCCAATATCTATCCCACAGGTCATCGCAAACGTTTCAGCCAGTTGATGAGCTTCGTCAAAAACCACAACTTCGTGTTCTGGGAGAATGTCTTCTTCTGCGTTGATATTCATGCCGTAGAGATGATGGTTAGTGACAATAATGTCAGCCCCATATGCTTCGTTTCTTGCATCTTCAGAAAAACAGTGCTCTCCTGAGGGGCATCGACTGGCTCCAGGGCACTCATTTGCAGCAATCGAGACACTGCGCCAGACATTTGAACTGAGTGTTGCATCAAGGTCTTCTTTGTCGCCAGTGGTTGTGCGTTCGGCCCATTCAAGAACTGTTTCAAGCT
Organism: Acidimicrobiales bacterium; assembly: GCA_020628305.1. Lineage (GTDB taxonomy): Bacteria > Actinomycetota > Acidimicrobiia > Acidimicrobiales > SZUA-35 > JAHDDW01. The sequence continues at coordinate 14,428 of JAHDFH010000020.1, forward strand.
GATCGCTTTCATTGGGCAACAAAGATAGCTGTGACCGTTCTGTTTCGAGCTCAGAAATTTTCTGTTGGCATAGATAGTTATTGCGACCTTTGAAGATAGCCGACTTAGCGGGAGACCCAAGAGCCGAAAGAGCCCTCGGGATGTCCGTTTCAGACAACTGAGATTGCAGGGCGATGGTTGCTGTAGAGATAACGGCTTTCTTGCCGGATCTGATAATTGGCACAAGATAGGCAAGCGATTTTCCGGTTCCGGTGCCGGCTTCTATAAAGGCTTCTTCGGTATGTTTTATAGCTTGTTCAACAATTTCTGCCATGCGAAGCTGCTGAGGCCGTGCTTCTCCACCACCGGCTAAGGTTTCTGTCACTTGGGCTAGTTTTTTAGCTAGATCGCTCATTACGGCCTTAATGATAGCCTCTACCCCTGTCAGTTATCTCTCGAGTAGAACATGTACAATAAAGCGTTACCAGCAAGGGGGCGTTCTCTATGGGCAAACATGAAACAAACGAGGCACAAGTTCCTCGCCATATTGCCTGTGTTATGGACGGAAATGGTCGTTGGGCAAAACAGCGTGGACTTAAAAGAACCGATGGTCATACGGCTGGGGAAGAAGCTCTACACCGAGTAGTGCAAGGTGCAAGTGAACTAGGCGTTGAATGGTTAACTGTGTACGCATTCTCAACAGAGAACTGGAAGCGCCCCAAATCTGAAGTTAGCTTTCTAATGCAGCTAATTGATAAATCAATTCTGCTTAACCGTCGAGAAGAACTCCATGCCAACAACGTTCGGGTAAAGGTTATCGGGCGCAAAGATTGGCGTGTTCCCAAAGGTGTTCTGAGACGCATTGACGAAACTGTAGAGCTCACAAAGAACAATACGGGTATGACTTTCACAATTGCGTTCAACTATGGATCTCAAGCAGAGATAGTGGATGCTGTGAAGTCAATTGTTGCTTGTGGTGTACCAGCGCAAAGTATTGACGAGAAACTGATTGAACAGCACATGTACGATGCGGAACTACCAGAAGTGGATCTATGGTTGAGAACTTCTGGTGAATACCGACTGTCTAACTTTATGACCTGGCAAGCAAGTTACGCAGAAATGGTTTTCCTTGACACGTACTGGCCTGACATGGACAAGAGTGTGCTAGAACAAGCAATCGTCGAGTTCAACGAACGACATCGACGTTTCGGCGGGTTATAACCTAGCGACGTCTGCTGGCTGACAGTCTGGCTTTAGAAGGTGGATCCACGAGAGAAGTAATAGCCGCATAGTATTCAGACGTTTCTGGATGCCTTGATCGCACAGTGGACCATATGCGTCGTTGATCTTCAGACAGTCCGTACTCTCGAGTGCCAAGCTGCTGGAACAGGTAGCCAGCGTTGATCGATGCTAGAAAAATTGGGACTTCATCTGGCTGAACTTCAGATAGCTTTTGGGTGATTAGGTTGAACACCTTCTCAAAGACTGAATCATCGGGATGATCCCAGAAACCAGTTAACATCGCCTGCCTAGCACGTGAGGAAGTATCTGGGCTAGTAACAACCTCATAGAGCTCAGCGTGACGGTAGTAGCGTCGTGGAAGGGCGTACAACGCTATTTGTGAAGAGTGATTAGTCACAGTTGTCTCATTACAGATTGCGGCAAGTCGCCTGAACAGCGGGCTGCTTGTGACATCAGCTTTGGACATTCGAGTTGCATTTATGAGAAAAACAGTGGTCTGGAACATAGGGGTGGAGCTAGTTGCTGATAGCTGAGTTTCTAACTTCTTGGCAAGCTCTTCTAGCAGAGCATCATCTGTACACTCTTGGACATCAAAGGGAGTTATTTCTGAAACATCGAAAGGCTCGAATTCAAGTGTTCTTGCAATGTTGTGTCTGGCTATTTCTGCTGAACTAGTAGGAGTGTCCGGGGATAACCTGACACGGTAGACGTATTTTTCCGCAACACGTGATGTAACCAGTGCATCAAAGCCGTGCTCTCGAATTAAATCTCTGATCTCAGAAATTGAGTACCAACCAAGTTCCGCCATGTGTTCAGTCTAGCTTAATGACAGTCGTTTAGAATTTGTTTAGGCGCTTAGGCTTGGAGCAGCTGTAGCTCGGGTGACCGCTCCGTGGAGGTTGTGGGTCCTTCGTGTCTGAGCTAAATCAGTCGGACGTCCAGCATCAGTCGATCGAACAAGTTGCTGTAGCACCCGTGCTACTTCTTGTAGGTCGATTTGGTAGCGACCCGTCCTAGAAAAATCGAGTTCTCTTGTGTAGTACGCAAAGTCATTTGCTTCGACAATGGCCAATACCTCTTGGATCTCATCCGGTGAAGCGGCCTTGATCATCTTACCCATTACATCGAAAGCTCTGAAGAAGTGTATTTCGTCTATTTTGGCCGCTGCCCAGAATCCACTGAAGATCGCAGCTCTTGCTTCTATTGATACCGGCTTATCAGCAAAAAACTTTCCAGTACTTGCAATTTCAAGGAGATGTTCTTGCCGTTGACGTTCTCGTTTGGTGAACTCAGAGATAGCTTTCCGAGCTAACCGTGAAGCATCCTTGCTTTTTCCTACCTTTGTCTCAGATTCAAAAGTGTCGTGTGGGTCACCTGCGGTGTCCAAGAGAACCTTGAACAAGTCATCTTCATCCAGATCTGCTATCGCTCCATCAGCCAGCAATACTCTTACAGCGATCTGATAGCTTGCAGCATTCTTGATCTCTCGTTGAAGATTTGCTCGGAGCTCCCGTATAGGAACATGATCAACTATGGGAACTTGCATGAGTACTGGATGAACGGATCGTGGGTCAAAGTCACCTGAGCCGTCAACTAGTTCGCTCAATTCTGAAGAAGCAGCCGCTCGCTGCTTCTTTGTAGGTTTTGAGCTGGCACCGGGTCCAAGCAGCCCACATTCAGTTAGAACCTTTACCACCTCAGCATCATCGGGGCGACCGAAGAAAGTTAATTCCTCAGTATCCATTCCTTGAAGGGTTGTTAAATCTTCCCATCCAAATCGCCCAAATTCCGCCATATTCGTAGTCTATAGCTGTTTTTAGAATTTGAGCTAAGCTATGGGTCCCCATGGCCACCTACTCTGATCAAGCTATTGTGCTCCGAAGCTATAAATTAGGTGAAGCCGACCGTATCGTCGTGCTCTATACCCAAGGCCGAGGTAAAGTTCGAGGCGTTGCTAAAGGCGTTAGGCGGACTAAATCTAAGTTTGGTGCCCGTCTAGAGAATGGTTCTATCGTTAAAGTCCAACTTTATGAAGGTAAAAATCTCGATACTGTAACTCAGGTTGAACGAGTTTTCGCCGGGCTCGAATTTAGAGCTGATCTGCAGCACTATGCGAGGGTCGCAATGATGCTGGAGGTGGTAGATAAAGTTACTGAAGATGGCGTCAGGGATGCAGCGATGTACCGACTGCTCACTGGGGCGCTGCAAGAATTCGAAAAGAATCTCAACCCTTTGGTAGTTACAGCCTTTATAGCCAAGCTATTGCTTAACGAGGGAATCGCCCCGCGAGTGGATGCTTGTAGCGTTTGCGGATCAACTGAAAATCTTGTTGCGTTTCAGCTCAGTGAGGGCGGAGTTAGCTGTAAAAACTGTCGTCGTGGGCAATCTGTTTCGCCAGAGGCTTTGGCGGCTTTGGGTACTGTTTTCAATGGTCAGGTGAGGGAGATGCTGGACACAACCCCAGACGATGTGGTGTTTGAGCTTGAGGCTTTGGCCACACACATGGTGGAGCAGCACATTGATTCGCCTTTGAAAACGAAAGCTGCATTTACCTAGCATGGTTAGTTTGCTCAAAGTGCAGGAAGAGAGTAGGTTCTTACAACAATGGGAATCGTAGACGAAGATATTGCCAGGGTTAGGGAGACCTCAGATATCGTCGCGGTTATCACCCAATACACCCAGCTCAAGCGGGTCGGTAGGCGTTTTCAGGGGCTGTGCCCTTTTCATACTGAGAAAACCGGCTCGTTTTCTGTCAACGCTGAAGATGGTCTCTATTACTGTTTCGGTTGCGGACAAAAAGGGGATGCCATCACGTTCGTACGCGAGAAAGAACAGCTCGACTTTGTAGGTGCGGTTGAATACCTAGCAAATAAGGCCGGCATCCAGCTTCGCTACACCACACAGAACGAAGGTTCTGACCGAAAGCGTCAGAACAAACTACAAGAAATAGTAGGGGAGGCCGTGGAGTGGTATCACGAACGGTTGCTGTCAGATTCAGAGGCTGGAGCTGCGCGTAGCTATTTGCGTGAACGTGGCTATGACGCTGAGCTCGTGAAACGTTTCAAACTTGGTTGGGCTCCCGATGATTGGGATGCATTATCAAAAAAGCTCAAAATTTCGTCTAAAGATCTGATCGATTCTGGCTTGGGGTTTGTGAATCGTCGTGGTCGCCAGCAAGACTTTTTCAGGGCAAGAATATTATTTCCCATATTTGATGCGCGAGATAAACCGGTAGCTTTTGGTGGGCGCATCATGCCAAATGCGACATTTGATGGCCCCAAGTATAAAAACTCTTCGGAATCTCTGATCTATGCAAAGTCAAAGACGCTGTATGGACTTAACTGGGCGAAGGCAGATATCGTCACTTTCGACCGGGTGGTGGTTTGTGAAGGTTATACAGATGTGATTGGATTCAACTCTTCGGGAATGTCTCAAGCTGTGGCAACTTGTGGTACCGCCTTAACAGAAGAGCATGTCAAGTTGCTGAAGCGTTTCACTAACAAGGTTATTTTGGCTTTCGATGCTGACGCTGCTGGTCAAAACGCTGCGCTTCGTTTCTATGAGTGGGAGAAAACCTATGACATAGATGTCGCAGTTGCTGACTTGCCAGCGGGTCAGGACCCTGGCGAGCTTTCGCAGCAAGATCCGCAGCGCTTAGTCGAGGCTGTTGATAACGCCAAACCATTTCTTAGTTTCAGAATAGACCGAGAGCTGCGAAACAGTAATTTGTCGTCGGTTGAACAGCGTGCCAAGGCCGCAGAAAAAGTTTTGGCAATGGTGCAGGAACACCCTGATACGTTAGTTCGAGACTCCTATGCAATGGAGGTGGCTTCGAGGCTCCAACTTTCTGAGGGACTGGTTCGTTCACAGCTCAAACGTAGTGCTGGTCGCATCTCAATTTCGTCAAATGCAAACGCTAAGAAATTGACTGCTGAGAGCTACTCGCCGGAAGTAGAAGCATTGAAGCTTCTAGCAGCTGGCGAAAGTGACATTGGTGACTATCTGGTGGAAGAACTGTTTTCTGACGAAACCTGCGCGGAGGCTTACCGTCAGCTGGAAGAGAACGAGGATCTCCATGCAGCTATTAGTAAGGCAAGCCCCGACGTTGGTGAGCTGCTGCACAAAGTGTCGGTATCTTCGAGCGATGCGCCCGGCTTGGATGTGGCTTCACTTCTCTGGAGGCCGTATTTAAAGCAGTTAATGAATGCCTCCCGGTTGGCGGGGGATTCAGTGTCAGTGGACCCTGCTACTGTTGAGCAACACACCTGGTTGAGGCTTCGCCTGGAGGAACTAGGTGATTCTGCCAAACACCCGGAAGTGATACCGCAGCTAGTAAGTTGGATAAAACTCAAGGAGTAGTTAAAAAAGTGGAAGACAATACTTCGCAGATGCTGACCGATGATCATAAGAAGCGGTTGGCGCTGCGTGGAAAGTCTTCCCGTAGCGTTAATACTCAAGACCTGCTTGCAGTGTTAAAAGTGTCGCAACTTAGCGATGAACTTATTCAGGAAGTTGAAGCGTATCTAGCATCTGAAGATCTTGTCTTGGATTTAGACAAGGGTACTTACGTCCACCGAACCCCTAAGAGACGTAAGCGAAGTCGCAAGGACCCGTCGAAGTTACTCAACCGGGCAGGAGCTATAGACACAGACCCCATGAAGGTCTATCTTCACGAGATAGGTGAAGTGCCTCTACTCTCAGCTAGTGAAGAGGTCGCAATCGCACAGCGAATTCAGGCAGGCTCAAAGGCTTCTGAAGAGATAGCTGAGTTAATGGCAGCTGATGGCTGGAGTAAAGTTTCGGCAGCCCGTAAGCGTGAGCTGCGACAAATTGTGTCTTCTGGTGAGGCAGCAACTCAAGCGTTGACTTCTGCCAACCTGCGCCTTGTTGTATCAATAGCAAAGAAGTATCTGGGCCGAGGTTTGCCAATCCTGGATTTGGTTCAGGAAGGCAATCTTGGGTTGATGCGTGCGGTTCAAAAGTTTGACCCAGAGAAAGGGTTCAAATTCTCAACCTATGCCACCTGGTGGATTCGCCAGTCAGTCAGCAGAGCGCTTGCTGATCAGTCAAGAACTATTCGTGTTCCTATACATATGGTCGAGTCGATTAACCGCGTAAGTAAGGTGAAGAGAGCTTTAGAACAGTTGCTGGAGCGTGAACCGACATTGGCTGAGATTGCCGAAGAAACAGACATGACCGTTGAGAAAGTGTCTGAGATTCTGCAAATCATGAAGCAAGACCCTATGTCGCTTGATACGCCTATTGGTTTAGAAGAAGATTCAACGTTGTCAGACTTTGTGCCTGCGGATCAACCAGCCCTAGTCGACTATGCCGCTAAGAACTTGTTGCGCTCGTCGCTCAAGGAGGTGCTGGATAGTCTTCCAGAACGGGATGCTGAAGTGCTGCGAATGAGGTTCGGTTTGGGAGATGGCCGCCCGAGAACTTTGGAAGAGGTTGGAAACGCCTTTGGAGTTACTCGAGAGCGAATCCGCCAGATCGAATCCCGCACCCTCGCAAAGCTTCGCCACCCACTACGCTCAGATGGACTTCGAGACTATTTGCTTTAGCGGGACATTGGGGACGGGGTAGTTTGTCCCATTTGCTGCTGAGGGCAACTGTAGACATTGTGGAGAAGGTTCAGTGTGCAAAATTCTGACTGTCAGAGTCATGTGTTAGGTTCAGTGTCTTAGTAGCGATTTGAGGTGGAATGAAACTAGTAGATTGTCAGACCGAACAACTAAATCTGTGGAGCTCAGCGCCCTCTACAGTTGAGGGTTGCTCAACTCTTTTGTCCAAAGTTAAATTCAAAACCAATTCTGCTGAATCTAAGTTGGGGGAATACTTTTTAGAGCTTGCTGGCTTGGTTAACCTCTCACATCTCAGCAATGGCGTAGAAGTTCGTTATCGGAGTGCCAAGCAAAACAAACAAGGCCATTTTTCAACCATGGCACATAACCCGAGGCCGCGCCGTCCAACGATTTATGTCGGGGAAACTGACCAAGAAGTGCACGCAAAGGTGGATCGCTACAAGAAGGCGGTGAAGCGTTACAAGAATGCTTTGCCTGACGTCTTATCACAACCAGAGATTCTGGTCATAGGTAATCCAGCATCCACAGCGTTGAGTTTGCGGATGAGTGTCTATCACGAAGTTGGTCATGCTCTTGATTGGAACGAAGGGCAAGACAAGCTTTGGGAAGGCTATTACTCGACAGGCCGCAAGCCAGATGAACATAGTCGGAGGTTCATTAGACAAGCGCGGCGAATGCCGTCGTTGGAAGCTGCCCTAGCCGGCTACACAAGATCCCAGAGGCGTTATTTCGCATCATCGATTGAGATTTGGGCCAGAGCGTTTTCGCAATGGGCTGGATACCAAGCTTGCACCCCGCTTCCAGCAGAGAGATACGAGCACCAGTTTACCGTTGATGAAATTGTGGTTCTGGCGCCACTTATAGAGGCGTGTTTAGAGAACAAGGGTTTGTTGCAGAAATAAGACGACCGTAAAGCAAGTAAACAGATTGACTAAAGAAAGTCATAGGAGTCCGCTGGAAGGTATAGGTAAACCTGAAATTTAAAGGGGAGCTTGAACGGGTTAGTCTTGTTCAGAATCAATTCTCAGCACTGGTTTGTCTCCGCAGCTGAACAAGCTTAACTTGTAGTGATTTAGTTTCGCTATCACTACTAAGTGCAGATAGGTTGAGCACATGAAAGATGACCTTATAGAAGTCTGGAGTAAGTGTCTGAAAGATCTCGACTGGGAGCCGCTTGTTGAAGGTGTCGAGCCTAAGCCAACAGGTTGTGGTTTGGTATATGAAGTCGAGTCTCCGCTTAATCGTCCGAACGAGAGTTTCGCCATCGCTGATATGAGAGGCTTGTACGAAACTGAACCACACTTTCATCTGAAGGAGCATGAGATTTACTTTGTGCTGCAAGGTACAGGAATTGTTTGTGTAGGGGGTGTTGAGTATCAGGTAAGACCTGGCGACGCTATTCCTACACCGCCACACACGGCACATTTCACAGTTCCGAATGCAGATTTGGTGCTTGGCGTGGTGAATTCACCGCCGTTTAGAGCAGAAAACTATGTCGCCTTAGGCGGGAGTGACCCGAAGGTGGGCTTCGACAGTGAGCAGTACAGGCGATTGAACCGCCGTTAGTCGACTTGTTACTAGCCAGGTGAAAAATTAGCCCCAGAATTAACTTCAATTCGCCCAAAGTTCAACTTCACAGGGTATGCTCTTTAAGTCCATCGGGGGTAGCTCAGTTGGCAGAGCAATTGACTGTTAATCAATGGGTCGTGGGTTCGAGCCCCACCCCCCGAGCCACAGGACACACGGGACAGGTCGGTCTGACCTCTGAAGAGTGTCGCTTATGAAGAATGCTCTTTTGCTTCATGGAATGCCAGACCGTGAAGAATATCTAGATCCAACGCAGCCCAGTCCAAGTAACCATCATTGGTTTCCTTGGTTGCAGAAGCAGTTGCAGATGAAAGACATCTTCGTCGTAGCTTTGGATCTGCCTGAACCTTGGCGGCCAAGATACGAAGCTTGGCGTAAGGAGTTTGAACGTCATGATGTTGGGGAGCAAACAATCCTTGTTGGCCATTCGTGTGGTGGTGGATTTCTGGTGAGGTGGCTCACTGATAACCCTCAGGCCAAAGTCGACAAAGTGGTGTTGGTTGCGCCTTGGCTGAATCCACCTGGCGTTGAAGATGTAGATGGCGACACAGCAGACTTCTTTGAGTTTGAGATCGCAGCTGACTTGATGAACCGGGCAAACCGATTCGTTATGTTTGAATCAAGCAACGACTATCCAAGCCTCAGAGCCTCGGCCGAAATTTTGAGAAACCAGATTGGCAATCTCGAAGTCCGCACTTTCAAAGACTACGGCCATTTCTGTCTTGGGGATATTGGACCTGAGTTTCCTGAACTTCTCGAAATCTGTGTCTCGTAGGTTATTAGCCTAGGATCCCAAAAATCACCATTATCTGTGTGGTATGGTCATGGCTAAATTAAGTGCTGCGACGCAGCTGATTTGGAGGAATCATATGACAACCTTGACGAAAAGGCTTCTGTTGCTCTTCGCAGCACTAGCGCTCTTCGGTGCAGCGTGTTCATCAGACGATGACGATGCTGAAACCGGTGAAGAAACAGAAGAAAGTGAATCTGGTGAAGAATCAGCAGCTTCAGCCGAAGGAAAATTGGCTGACGTTCTTGCTGAAGGTTCATTCAAGTGCGGTACTCGTACCGACCTTCCAGGCTTTGCTTCTACCGACGCTGACGGCAACCGTACAGGTTTCGATGTTGACTTCTGTCGAGCAATCGCAGCCGGTCTATTCGGTGACTCTGAAGCAGTTGAATTCGTAGACCTCGAAACAGCTGACCGCTTCACAGCGCTCCAAAATGGTGAAATTGACGTACTTGTGCGTAACACCACATGGACAGCGTCTCGTGATGGTGGCGAGCAAGCAAACTTCCTAACCGTTACCTTCTACGACGGCCAGGGCATGGCAGTTCCAGCTGACTCGTCAGCCGCAAGCCTCGCTGACCTTGGAGACGGATCAAGAATTTGTGTAGCTGCTGGTACAACAACCGAAGCAAACGCTGCAGATAAAGCTGCTGAGCTTGGTGTTGACTGGGATATCGCAACCTTCGACGATGCAGACTCACTTGTTGCAGACTTCGCTGCGGGTAACTGTGACGGCTGGTCAGCTGACAAGTCTGGTCTTGTATCTAACGCAACCAAGCTTGAAAACGCTCCAACAATCTTCGAAGATACCTTCTCTCGTGAGCCACTCGCTCCAGCGGTACTCGACGGAGACACAGGGCTTGCACAAGCTGTTAACTGGGTTATCAACGCAACAATCTACGGTGAAGAGCTCGGTCTTGACTCTAGCAACGTAGGTTCTGCTGATACTTCAGATGCAGTTATTGGAAGCTTCCTCGGTGTTACAACAGATGATGACGGTAACGAAATTGAATTCGATGCAGGACTTGGCTTAAGCCCAGACTTTGCAAAGAATGTTATCGAACAAGTTGGTAACTACGGAGAAATTTTTGAAGACAACCTTGCTCCTCTTGGACTTGAGCGAGCTGGTAGCTTGAACGACCTCGCCATCAACGGTGAGGGTGGTGTTCACTACGGAATTCCACAGCGCTAAACGCTGAATAACTTGATGGTTGGTCGGCCCTCGGGCCGGCCAACTACTAAGAACCATTTATGACCACACCTGTACAAAAATCACCAATCTGGAGAAACCAGCAAGTCAGATCATGGGCTGTGCAGGTTGCGGTGTTGTTCGGTGTGGTTCTTTTCATCTCCTATCTTGTTAGTAATTTTCAAAGCCGTACAGCTCAGTCACCTGTCGAGCTTGGCTTTGACTTTCTCGGTGATCGTGCTGGTTTTGAAATAACCGGCAATTCGATGAGTCCAAATGCTCCGATGTGGGAAGCCTTCTTGGTTGGGTATGGAAACACCATTCGACTGGTGATCCCAGGCCTAATCCTCACCACAGTCCTTGGAGTCTTGGTTGGTATCGGTCGACTTAGTAAAAACTGGATCGTTGCCAAGGCTTCGTCGATCTACGTCGAAGCTATACGAAACACCCCACTTCTTATTCTTATCGTTATTACGTATTTTGGTTTCATCCTCGAGATCTTCCCAAGATTCAAGCAGGGTAACGATTACACGGGGTGGTCACTGTTTGGCGATTCTGTGCTGATTTCTCGACGAGGAATTGACGTACCTTGGTTCGACGGCAATGGGCAAACACTTGCCCTCATTTTGCTAGTAGGTTTCGTTGCTTGGCGTGCCGCCGCTAGCTGGAGACAGAGGGTCTCAGACCGAACCGGTGCACTTTCTCGAGGTGGTCTATATGGCGCCGGGGCATTTGCTTTGGTGGTCCTCGTGGGTTGGTTCGCATTTGGCTTCACCGTCTCCACCCCGGAGCTGATACCAAATGCCCAAGGAGCGATTAATCGTGCGACCGGCGGGATCAATATGCCCGCCAGCTTTCTTGGCATCCTCATAGCTCTTGTGATCTATACAGCTTCACACATAGCCGAGATTATTCGAGGTTCTATCCAGGCAGTTCACAAAGGTCAAGGTGAAGCCGCATCAGCCTTGGCGCTATCTAACTTTCAACGCATGTGGTACGTGGTTCTCCCACAAGCGCTACGAATAGCGATCCCTCCGCTAGGCAATCAGTATCTAAACCTTTTGAAGAACTCGTCTCTCGCTGGCTTTGTTGCCTACTTTGATCTGTTTGCGGTAGCCCGAACAGGTGTAGGAGGTAGGACGCCAGCGATCCCGACATTCTTAGTGGCTATGATTGTTTATCTTTTCTCGTCTTTAGTTATTTCTGTTCTTGTCAATCTCTATAACAGAAGGCAGGCATACGCAACACGATGAATTGGGCCAAAGAGAATCTCTTTAGAACTCCAAAGGACGCTGTCATAACCGTCGTCTTCTCAGTCGTGCTTGGTTATTTGGCATATGTTATTGGACGTTTCGTTTTCTTAGATTCAGACTACACGATCATCAAGGTCAATCTTCGACTTCTGATGGTTGGGCGCTACCCAAGTGAAGAGCTCAGCCGCATCAGCGCTTTCATCGCTATATCGGCGGGGTCGCTTGGTTTGATATCCGGAATAATTCATAGAGGCCAAGTCAAGCTTGGCAAAGTTGCTTCTCAGAGGCCCGATCAAACGCTGCTTGATTACGCTCGTCGTTTCTGGTTGGCAGGAGCACTTATCGCTCTGTTGGTTTGGATGTCGGACACGACCGGTCCGTTACTCACCGCACTCGTTAGTCGGGGAGTACTTGCCAAAGTTTCTAATGATCGTTGGAGTGGTAGCCCCATTCGTCGCCCTGAACTGGTTACTTGGTGCCGTCGACAAATGGGACGACGTTGGTGGATTTTATCTCAATATCGTTGTTGCATTCATTTCAACAGTCGTGGCTATTCCTCTCGGGATAGTTTTCGCTCTTGGACGACGCTCAAAAATGCGCATCATCTCTGCTCTATCGACTGTCTATATCGAGATCGTCCGTGCAGGTCCGCTATTTGTTTGGCTATTTCTCGCTGGTCAGTTGGTAACCTTCGTTCTGCCTGGGACCTTCAGCCCTCAAGATGTTCTCCGAGCAATAATTGTGTTCGCTCTCTTTACAGCCGCATACATGGCCGAGATTGTTCGAGGAGGGTTGCAAGCTCTACCTAAGGGACAAGTTGAAGCTGGACAGGCAGTTGGGCTGAGCTCTTTCCAACAGCTACGTTTCATCGTGTTGCCACAAGCTTTGCGCAACGTGATTCCCGCAATGGTCGGTCAGATCATTTCGTTGTTTAAAGACACAACTCTGGCTGGTATCGCATTAGGTCTTTTCGAGATGGTTCAGGTAGCGACATCGATCACATCGCAGGAACAGTTCCGAACAGAGTTCCGCTTGTTCGAGACAATGCTGTTCGCCGCTTTACTGTTCTGGGTTGTTTCTTACACGTTCTCAAAAGAGTCGCAGCGGTTTGAGAGAAAGTTGAAGGTAGCTAAATGAGTGAATCGACAATGGACTTAACAGCCCAAGCCACAGAAATCGATGGCGAAGCGATCATTGAGATCTCAGACATGCAGAAGTACTATGGCGACTTCCACGCATTGAAAAGTATTGATCTTAAGGTCGGTAGGCAAGAAGTGGTTGTTGTGATCGGGCCTTCAGGTTCTGGTAAGTCAACACTTATCCGCTGCATCAATCGTTTAGAGGAACACAACGAAGGTCGAATCATTGTAGACGGGACTGAACTTTCGAATGACGTAAAGAATATCCAAGAGATTCGTAAAGAAACCGGAATGGTGTTTCAGAGCTTCAATCTGTTCCCACACATGTCAATCATGGACAACATCACACTGGCGCCAAGGCAGGTTCGCAATATTCCAAAGGCTGAGGCTGAGAAAACAGCTATGGAGCTCCTAGAGCGAGTAAAGATTCCGGAACAGGCAAATAAGTTTCCAGGTCAACTTTCTGGTGGTCAGCAGCAGCGTGTAGCAATAGCTAGAGCGTTAGCTATGAAGCCAAAGGTGATGCTGTTTGATGAGCCAACGTCAGCGCTTGATCCTGAAATGATAGGTGAGGTGCTAGACGCCATGAAGACTCTAGCTAAAGAGGGTATGACCATGATTGTGGTGACTCACGAAATGGGCTTCGCAAGAGAAGTGGCAGATAGGGTAGTGTTCATGGCCGACGGTGAGATCGTCGAAGTCGGCGACCCAGAACACTTCTTTACTAACCCTCAAGAAGAACGCACCAAAGAGTTCTTGGGACAGATTCTGTAGGTTCTACGAGTACTCGCCTGCCAACAGCTGGTCGTAGAGCCCTATTTCATAGGTTTGAGTAGCAACTTGTTGTGTGGCGAGGCGCACAACTTTCTCAGCTGAGGCGAGTTCTGTAGCAGCTTGGGCCATATCGACACCTGAAACGTGATGAGTGCGCATGAGTTCTAGCCAGAGGCGACCTTGCTCGTTGCCTTCAGTTGTTGCCAGAAGTCTCATATCGGAATCTGATGCGAGACCTGGCATCATCGAGGTTGGCATACCCTCACCACCATGCATGCCCATCCATCCCATGGACATTTCCTGAATGGCGGTTGACTCGTTCCAGTCGGCTAGCCATGCTCGCATCATGCCAACTTCAATTGACTGAGTTTGCAGAACCTCGGTCGCAGCATTTAAAACTGGATCGCCAGGAGTGCCGCCAATTACTCTCTGACACATCGCTAAGGCTTGAATGTGGTGTGCTGTCATGTCTTGAAGAAAGCCAACGTCAGCTTCGGTAGGTGAAACAGCGCTAGTGGTTTGGAACTGGGGGATAGCAAGTACCGCCCCCAGTGCCATTGAACCTGTTAGAAACTCTCGCCTAGAAGTCACTGTTTACTCCGTTGGTGGTTCCGGGCGTTCTTCGCCTTCAGGACGTTCTGGACGGTCGCCACCTTCTCCGCCACCAGGAGTGTTACCAGTTAGATCAACTTCACCGTAGTAGCAGCCAAGGATGTAAGGGAATGTATCGGTGGTGTAGTAGGCGTAGCTTCCATCGTCATCCAGCAGACCGTTACACTGGTCTAGATCGCCAGAACCTTCAACGTAGGTGTGTGCAGACCATGTGTCTGTTGCGAATAGAGATTCATCTGTGAGTTCCCAAGAAGAGGTGTACTGGTCGTTGCCTGAATAGATTGGGTAGCCATCGAATGCGTATCCAAGGAGCTGCGGTCCAGAAGCTACTTCTTCAGGTGTGAAGATGCAGTCAGTTTCTGAGCTGGTTCCGAGAAGGTGAAGGTGGAAACCAGTTGGACCGTTATGGCTGCCGCATTCAGACAAGATGCCAGGAAGTGATTCAACATCGCCGCCTGTTCCTTCGGTTGGTCCATAGATTGGGATACCGCCAAGAGTTACCGCAGCCTGACCAAGTCTTGGAACTTCAGTCTTTTCAGCCGCCGGTGTTGGATTAGCTGGGATTTCATAGCTGATGTTTTGATCCCTTGGCTGGCCAGGTGAGGTCTCAATATATGTGTAATCGGGGATGCCGTTAGCGGTAACAACAAAGACGTCACCTTGACAGGTTGCTTCAGATACCGGATCATCAAGATCCGCATTGGCGGAACCCTTTGTATAGAACTGAGCTGCCTTTTCTTCACAAGCTGGATCACTTGACGCTGTTGTTGTTTCCTCTGAAGAATTTTCTTCGGTTTCAGATTCGGTAATCTCTGTTGTCTCGCTTGTTTCTTCATCATCAGCTGAATCGGAGCAAGCTGCAAGAGCTGCGGTGAGGGCTAGGGCAATGGCTATTCGTTTCATGATCGCAGCTTAGTGGGCGTCGGCTTCTCCGATCGGTAGTTCAGACAATCTTGTCAAAGTCTTGTCAGACCAATGAAGCCAAACCGATTAGTTCCGATGTGAGCGGCTGAATCAACTAGTACAGGATAGAGCACACCCGAAAAACCTGTGAGCTTGGAGCTCGTAAAGGATCATCGGTTTCTGAAACTATTGAGTTTCCTATTGCCTGGTTCAGAAGGCTTCGGAAGATTATGCTGTATTTGACATCTTCAGACTTGAAGATGGTTTGATTGTTGAACATTGGGACAACATGGAACCACCCCCAAGAGGTGAGATGCTAGTGAATCAAGGAAAGTTTTAGAAACAATGTCAGAACCCGTAGTTGCAGATAACAAACCACAAGCAGTAGAGCTTGAACCAGGGGAGCACTACTGGTGTGCGTGTGGGCGGTCATCGAATCAACCATTCTGTGACGGATCACATGCAGGCACCGGTATCACTCCCGTAGCTTTCAAAGTAGATGAAGCAACTGAAGCGCACCTGTGTCTTTGTAAGCAAACCGGTAACGCTCCATACTGCGACTGCACACACGCCCAAATAGATGACGCAAAAGTTGGCACCGAGGTGAGCATTTCGAAATCAGCTGACGCTGGCGAGATGCCCAAAGCTAAAGCCACAGCTGAGGAGCCGACTGTTGAGTTTATCCATCAACTAGCAAACGAAGGGTTGAGTAAAGTTGGTCACCATGGTCCAATGACTTCGATGGGGGTTCCTCGTGCTGAGTTGCCTCATTGGGATGACCTTCAAATAATGGTTGCTCAAATGGCTACCAAACCATTGCTTGATGATGTCGAAGTTGGAACGGAGCTTGTTATTGGTCCTCAAGCCGAGAAGCCGCTGAAGTTAGAAATACCGCTGTTTGTTTCGGACATGAGTTTTGGAGCGCTTTCCGAAGAGGCCAAGATTGCAATGGCAAGAGGCGCTGAGCTTGCAGGAACAGGCATCTGTTCAGGCGAAGGCGGCATGCTGCCAGAAGAGCAAGAAGCTAACAGTCGCTACTTCTACGAACTTGCCAGCGCCAAATTTGGATACAAAGAAGAACTACTCACTAAGGTTCAAGCGTTTCACTTCAAAGGTGGTCAAGGTGCTAAGACGGGCACTGGTGGACACCTGCCAGGTTCGAAGAACATTGGCAAAATTTCTGAAGTTAGAAACATACCTGAAGGTGAACCAGCGATATCTCCAGCAACATTTTCAGATCTGGTCACAACGGAAGACTTTAAGAACTTCGGTGACAGAGTGAGGGAAGTCAGCGGAGGCATTCCGATCGGCATGAAACTTTCGGCCAACCACATTGAGGCTGATATCGAGTTTGCTATCCAATCAGGTGTGGACTACATAATTCTTGATGGGCGAGGGGGCGGTACGGGTGCCGCACCAGAGATCTTCAGAAACCACATAAGCGTGCCAACAATTCCAGCACTTGCAAGAGCAAGAAAGTACATGGATGAATGTGGCGTATCAGGCAAGATCACACTCATAGCAACCGGTGGGATACGAGTTCCAATTGACTTTGTGAAAGCTATGGCACTTGGTGCTGATGGTGTGGCTGTATCTAACTCTGCGATGCAAGCAATTGGTTGTGTTGCAGCCCGCATGTGCAACTCAAATAACTGTCCATCTGGAATAGCCACACAAAAGCCAGAACTTCGAGCCAAGCTGAACGTTCAACAATCAGCTGAAAAGCTTGCCCGCTTCTTCGAAGCTTCAGTCGAGCTCATGTCTGTCATGGCAAGAGCATGCGGGCATGATCATCTCTCACAATTCAACCAAAACGATTTAGCCACCTGGAACAAAGAAATGGCAGAGCTGTCCGGAGTGAAGTATTCCGGTATTGGGGTTGGTTAGCCTGAGCTTAAAAGTGTGACAGGGCGTTTATGTGTCTGTTGGCTTTTCCGTCATTCTAAG
>JAHDFH010000100.1 GCA_020628305.1 Acidimicrobiales bacterium
CGTTTATCTGGGCTTTGCGATCAACGTCCATCAAGCCAAGCTCTTCTAACAGCGCGATACGGTTTTCTGTTTCTTCAACGATAATTTCAGTTTCAGTTTGAAGCTGCTCACGTACCTGATCATAGTTAGCTTCAAGTGGGCTAAGTATTGCTTCACGTTCCCTCTCTTCAGTCTCTCGTTGTTTCCGCTGTAATTCCGCATAGGCTTCATTACTGGCTTCAAGTGCTCGTATGCTGGCTTCGTTCACCGCTATGATTTCATCTGGAAAAAGCTTCGCGTAGGCAGCTATTGTCTGTAAACGTGCCTGGTACGTTGCCTCAATCCGTTCTGATTCGGTTTGCAGTTGAGCCTCAATAGCTTCGAATGAAGCGGCGATCTTTTGTGTTTCTTGCTCGCCTAGCGAGGTTGAGCCGCTGCTGGCTGCTTCGTTGCTTCTTTTCCTTAGCTCATCACGTTGACGAATGATATCTGCGGCAGCCTCTTCATTTTTCTGTCTTGCGGCTTCGGCTTCAGCGACCAATCCTGCCCAAAATCGATCGCCCCCAACTTGCCCAGCAAGCGCGTCGCTTAGCTCTTGATAGATTTCCTTCGTTTCATTTAGACGCTGCTGTGTTTCCTCTGAAGGTGCTAAAAAGTTTGCGACTGTTGCGGCTCCAACGTTTAGTCGCTGAAGTCCTAAAGCTAGAAAGTCAAAGAAATTATTGAGGCCCTGCACACCATTGCCAATAAGACCAATCGTATCGATGAACGCATCCGCAGCCACGCTTGATGTTTGCCTAAATCCATCCATTGATTCGGCAGAGCCGGTAATCAACGTAATCAAACCGGTAAGTGCCGGCGCCATCTCAGCTGTAAAGATTTGCGTCGTGCTGCGGCCGTATGCCTGGAGAACTTGAAACTCATCGTTCATCCGTTCAACAGACTCAATATCAAGCTCTGTCAATGCACGCTCCATCTCAACCATTCGAGCGGTTGCATCGCGAGCTGCATCGCCAGTTAAGCGAATAAGTTCCACACCCTCTTGGTCAAAGATTTTTCCCGCTAAACGAATACGGTCTCCTTCGTTGCCGTACTTTTCTAGCGCGTCAAGTATGGCTAGTATGCGATCTTCCGGCGAGAGCTGTTCAAGATCCTTTGCGGATAGTCCAAGCTCTTCTATTGCCCCCTTTGCCTCACCAAACCCATTGGCCGCTTCTGATACCCGGCGAATGCCACGCTGTAACGAGGTAAAAAGTGTGTTCTGAGCAATGCCGGCACGTTCTGACGCATCGATAAAACCCTGAACAGCCACAACCGATATACCCAGCTTCTCCGACAGCTTGCCGTAACTGTCGATTACCGGTGCATTGGCCGCAACTACGCCAAGCGGAGCAGCTGCGGCTGCTGCACTAAGCAGTGAGAAGTTAATCCCTAACTTGGCAACAACCGCATCTAACGTTTGAACCGATCTCTTAGCGGATGTAATCCCTGCTCTAGTTCGATCAGCTGCGGTAATTGTGTAACTTGCACTTGCTCTGCTTCTTGCCATTTGAGTTTACTTTTGTTTGAACATGAACGAATCTTACTGGCTTTGCTAATCTGCTTCTTACAAAACAAATAACCACGGTATCTACACGCGACACGACACAAAACACTTATGAGACAAGTGTGGACGAAACGAGACAAATTGATTCGTGAGTAATTATCAAGCTGCGACTTGATGAAAAGAGCGAGCAAATTGGGCAAATAAGGAGTGTATCTTAGTGGTAGTTAAAACAATTGAGATAGAGATTGAAAATCACACTTGAAGACATCGACATCAACAAGGTCCAAAAGCTTGTAGTAGGACTTGATGAACATAGTTCTTGCCTGCAAGGATTGAATGATCGTCTGCATGAGTTAAGAGGGGAGAGAAGCGAGCGAGCGAGACAACTCTCAGATCTAACTAATACAACGGGAAAAGAAACAACCTCAGAACACCAAATCGCTACAGCAGAGAAGCATCTTGAGATGGCTACGAAAAAACTTAACGACATGCTTAAGAAACGTAACCAGCAAAACGTAAAGTACGATAACTTGCGTGTATTGGTTGAAAACGTCGCTATGGACCTGGTACGCCATAAAGCTTGCCCTGATTTTTTAACTATTCGAGCTTCATAAGCCAATGAATAAAAAAATTGTATCGATCAGAATAAGAATAGGCGAAATTAACGAGCGGCTTTCGTTGCTAGAACCTCTGTATATAACTCGTGAAAAAGCTATAGCACGAATAGATTCTTACATTGAACACGCAGAAAGCTCGTTAAGCATCGAGCTCGGTGGATTGTTTCTACGAGAGAGACAACGTACCCGCGTTTTTAAGTATGGGGAAACGCATAGCTTTGAGGATAAGACAGCCGGCGTCGATTGCGGCCCTATCTTGGCGACGTTTCTAGGCGAAGAGTTTCGAGCATGGTTAATAAGAAAAGTAGATGAACGAGTGCAAGGTAACTGGGGACTCGACGATGAGGAAATAGAAACCCAAAAAACAAAACTTTTAACTGAATTGTATGACCTGGAATGCAAAGAGGAGAGTGAAATCACCAAGCTTGAAAACGAAGGTCATGAGGTAACACGTCGATCTGATATTCGATACCCATTAGTTACCGTACTTAAGAATCCTGAAAATTACGCGGACGTTTTACTATGAATACATTCGAGTCAGCAGCGGCAGCTCTCAAAACAGACAATTGGTTAATAACGCCGGAGGGTTTTGATTTGTTAGCCAACACCTGTAACGCACAGACCCCCACTGCATTAGAAACAATGAAGGACGACAAAAAGATTCACCGTCAACGTGAACCAGAAAGCCAGATCGCTATCTTGCCTGTTTTCGGACCAATGGCTACCTACGATAACTTCATCTCTACCCTGCTAGGTTGGACAACCTACCAGTCGCTAGCGAGTGACATAGCCAAGTACGATTCAACCCCGGGTGTGGGTGAAATTGTCTTGTATATGGATACGCCGGGTGGATCCGCGAAAGGCTTAAGCCAGGCGGCAAGTTCTATTGAACAAAGTAATTCAAAGGTTACGGCCTATGTTGCTGGGAGTTGCGCATCCGCAGGTTACTGGATCGCTAGTCAATGCGCATCTATAACAGCCGCTCCAGATGCCGTAATCGGTTCTATAGGCGTACGCACCAATTACTACGAACCAAAGAGTAATGAACTACTTTCAGAGAATGCACCCAACAAAAACATGGGCAAATCCGCTGCACAAGCTCTCATAAACGACCTAGAGACACTATTTTTTGAAGCAGTCGCCGCAGGACGCAAGGTAAGTGTTGAAACGGTTAAGCAGAACTACGGGAAAGGTGGCGTTATGATCGGCCGCAATGCATTAGCTGCTGGAATGATTGACGGCGTATCATTGTTTCACGACTTCGTTACGGACTCGAACCCAAAGGGGAGCCATACCGATTCTGAAGCGTCTAGCGACACACTCAGGGATTTGTCTATGAATAGCGATGTCGATGTCACTCCGAAGCGAGCAAGTGGGCGTAAGGTTTACTAAGCGAACTACCCAGCCGAAACACTACGTAGCGCAAAACGTATTCGCAATGGAGCACTAACGAAACTATGAGTGACCAGATCAATAACGATCCCGAGACCGATCCAGACACACCACGAAGCCAGTCTAATGGCTCTGAAAAGCTCTTTGAGGCTCATGTCTCCAGAGAAACACTAATCGAACGACTGCGCAATGAATCAACCGCGCTCAAGCGTTACCGTGAAGCCCTGGAGTTCTTAACAATGGATTCTGATTACCACATTGCACAGGCTATGAAGCAAGGTGGCGCGTCTTACGGTGAAATAGCAGCTGAGTTAAACGCAGGTGCGATTCAGTGGCAGTCTCAAGTTTCGCTTATGTCGTTGGCTGCAATGCACGCGGCTCAAGTCGCAGCAATCGTCAGATCTCGGGAGGCTTGCGAGAATCTGAATTAACCGAGTTCTGCATCGATACCCTGTCACTGTATCGGTGCTAGAAGCTACCGGGGATAAGTGACGTTGGATACGGTAGCGCTTGCTGGCGTGGTAATTCGGCCACGCCAGCACAGTTACGCAGAAGAAATCACGTTAAAACTGCTTGACTTAATAACCTAGATTAACCATTCTTGTTTACGGGCTTAGAAACCCTTCAACTAGCGTCATCCGCACACGTCAGACTTGCGGATTTTTTGTGCCTGATGTTTCCTCAATGTCAGGGTGCCGGTATCCGTGAGGTGCTGGGCCGTCTAGTTGCGGTTTCTAACACCCTGGCACCTTATATCTGAACATCGCACAGGAAATCATATGCAAAACGATATTCAACACAAACCCGAAACGCTTGAACCCGGTCGTCACATTGAGGCGCTCAGAAACGTTCTAACGATGTGCAACGATACAGTGATGGATTTGTTCCACTCGTTGAATTACGCCGGTGAATATGATCGACAGGCAGAACCTCGAGTAATCGCCGAGCTGGTGGATAATCTTGAAAACCAATTGCAGGCGGCGCACAGTCTTGCTTGCGTCGCTCCACGCAGGGGTAATGGCTGGCCGGATGAACAAGAGGCACTAGCAACACTAACCGGTGAGCGTTCTGGATACCCCATTGATCTTGTAACCTCTTGCCTGGATAAAGCGCGCGGGTGTTGTGGGCTTGCCAATCAAGTAATGAGTAACGGCAGCACACCCAATCACTCAGTAATGAAGCCTGACGGATCGCTTACAGCGGCTATTTGGGGCATTCAAACGCAAATCATGACGGTGATGAACATCATCGACTACAAACCCGCAACCCCTGCGCAAGCAGCGGCGTAAAGACACCCTAACCACAGGAAATAACCATGATTGATATAGCAGACGGTGAGACTCACACCACGACTTTTGCCGTAGTCATTGACACCGAATACTTGCCGGATAGAAGAATTCTCGGTGTGACGTTATCGCCAGAGTTCAGCAGTGAAGAAGTGGCCGAGCTTTCCCGCAGGCAACTGGTAAAGATACACCCAGACTGTCGTGTGCGGGCCTCAACGTGGCATGACGCCGATCCAAACGATGACTATTATCAGCGGGCCGTTAGACTTGATGCGTACTTGCGTGACCAATACCCCGATGAGATAGCCGAGATAACGGCCTATTTTAAGGTGCATGGTGATTTTCTAACTCGTCGTATGAAGCGAGCAGAAGCGAATGCACCGGCTGTCGCATAGCAATGCGTAAAGCGTGAAGGTGGTGTAGGTACGATTGCACTGCCTTTGCGCCACTTCATCTTGTCTATCTGCGCCAACCCCAACATTCTCAATTAGTACCTATTTGTCTCGGTTTGTCCGTCAGTTGTGCCGTAACAGCTGACGGTACAAACGGGAATCGAACTTGACAAAAGCCTTTTATATCAACGTTTCGAGGTTTTTCGCAGTGGCCCCCTGCTCCACCAAACTCACCCCGGCAGCCGTTCGCTG
>JAHDFH010000101.1 GCA_020628305.1 Acidimicrobiales bacterium
ATGAGCAGGTTACGGTCTGGCTCACCAAGTCGTGAGCGAATAACAGCAGCCATTGGTGTGTCCCGCCTAAGGCCTGACTCGGCTAAATCCGGACACCGGGGACGGTACTAGGTGTCCGTATTTAAGTGACTACTAACACTTATTACCGCTTTTAGGCGTAGATATCTTAGTGTGGGGCACTGAACCAGGTGTTCAGCATCAAGAACGAGATGTTTGCTACGGCAACCTCAAGTCGAGCCTGACTAAATTCCCGGCGTGGTCTTAAACTCCTGCGAAGGCAACGCAGGACCAGGTGGAGTAGGCACATTCACGTTGTCTCCGTTGGTCGCTGCTTCCCAATCTGACAACGGCTTGCTCGTTATACCCCAGCGCTTCAGTTGAGCGTTCGAATGCTCTGCCTGCCGTTTTGCGTTGTGAGCTGTTACCGGTGCGTCGATGCTGGGCATCTCCTTTGCCAACAACTTGCAAAGTCTAAGGGTTAGTGTGGGGTTACTCATGCTGCTATTCCTGCCTGTTGTAGAAGGATTGACGAATATCTCGAGAAATCAGAGTGCGGTCCAGGGTCTTGTTCTGTGATCTTCTTCACAAACGATGGGTTCTCTTCCAGTGCATCCACTACGGCTGTGTACCAAAGCAACGCAGCAGGATCGTAGTTGATCCGGCTTGCTTTAAGATGCAACACAGTGAATGCATGCAGAATCTTGGCCTGAGTAACGGTGTTGGGGTTGAAGCTTGCTCTAGACCCAGAATGCTTAAGTGCAGATTCAAGGAACAGCTTGAATCCAAAGTATCCAGTTGGGGTGGTTTCGACCTTGCCCTGTTTAGCCAACTCGGCGATTCCATATTGGGACGAGAACACTCGCTGCTTCACAGCATCTTTGTGACAACTTCGAGACACACAGGCGAACTGCCCGGTGATTTTCTTTCCGATGTTGAAAATAATCTCGTGGCTGGCGACAACTTGGTCAGCCTGGCAATCAGGACATCTAACTTTAAAGTTCACTGATCCGCCTGTTTCCGCCACACTTCAATTGTAAATCCAAGTGACCTACCCGCACCAGGGGAATATTCCCCATACAAGCTTGTTTAAGCAGCTCAAAGTATGGATGGGTTGATGCCTCAGATGCAATCGGTTAAATATCTTTACAGCGGCTATCTACGCTCAATGCTCAATAAATCCGGACGGGTAGTACCGTCCCCAGTGTCCAGAAAGAATAAATCCGGACGAGTAGTACCGTCCCCGATGTCCGGTTTAGTAGACTCGGCCAGGATGACCGAACCAATCGCACCAGAGATCAAAGCCAAGCTTCAGGCGTTGTCTCAAGTTCCCCAGCTACTTGTCGCTTGCGACTTCGACGGCACGCTCGCTCCCCTTGTCGACAACCCCATGGAGGCCAAGCCACTCAGGGAATCCAGTACCGCTATTAGAACACTCGCCGAGTTGGCAAACACCTCAGTCACGATTGTTTCGGGACGTAGTCTTCGAGATCTCGCTACCCTCTCCCGTTTTCCAGAAGAGATACGCCTGGTTGGATCTCACGGCAGCGAGTTCGACGCCACCTTTACTGACACACTCACGCCAAGCAAGCTTGCACTCAAAGAACAGATTGTTGCAGCTACACGAGAAATTGCTTCAAAGTACAGCGCCAGAGTTGAAGTAAAGCCAGCCGGCATAGCGTTCCACGTTCGAGAGTTGGAGGACTCCGTAAAAGAAGCAGCGCTCAACGACATGCGCAACGGACCATGCCTCACCAAAGGTGTTCGAGTTATGGAAGGCAGCAACGTCATTGAGCTGTCAGTTCATGACCGCAACAAAGGCCACGCACTCGACAAGCTAAGGAGCCTTGTCGGAGCTAGTGCCGTCATCTACATGGGCGACGACACCACAGACGAAGACGCCTTCGCTACTCTCAGCGGACCCGACATGTCCATCAAAGTTGGAGAGGGCGAAACCGCCGCCGAGTTTAGAGTTACCGGCCCCGAAGCTGTTGCTCAAGTTCTTGCCGTTCTAACCGAGCTCCGGTCCGACTGGTTGGCTGGCGCTGCACTAGAGCCAATCCAACATCACTCCATCATTTCTGATCAGCGGACCGCCGCTATCATCACACCGCAAGCCCGCATCACCTGGTTCTGCGCACCTCGCATAGATTCAGGCTCCATATTCGCAGAGCTTGTTGGTGGCCCCAACGCCGGGTATTTTGCGATCATCGACCCCGCAGGAGAAGCGGTTAGCCAAAGTTATGAAGAGAATACTCTTCTGCTTACTACCGAATTTCCAAACTTCACCGTTACAGACTTTATGGACACCTCCAGTGGACGTACTAAGCGACTTGCGGGCCGAAGTGACCTCGTTCGAAAGATCGAAGGCTCAGGTCCTGTTCAGATCGAATTCGTTCCTCGACTTAACTTTGCTCGAAGCTTTACAGATCTTGTCATCAAAGATGACGGGCTTGTAATAACTGGCAACAACGACCTTGTGTCTCTCCGCTCGCCAGGCGTGTCGTGGGAGATTCACAACACTGGCAATCATCAAACTGCGATCGGAACGGCGACCCTTGTCGAGGGCGAACCGCTCTTTGTTGAGCTACGTTATGGTTCCGCAAGCCTTAAGCCATCATCAACAGATCTTATTGACCGTCTAAACGAAACGTCTTCATTCTGGGAGCGCTGGGCTGCAAAGCTTATACTTCCTGAACTAGCACAAGAACAGGTTCAACGCTCCGCTCTGATTCTTCGCTCTCTATATCATCGACCAACTGGGGCGTTCCTTGCCGCAGCCACTACCAGTCTTCCTGAGACTCTTGGCGGGGTTCGCAACTGGGACTACCGCTACTGCTGGCTCCGTGACGCTGCTCTAACTGCAGCATCGCTAGTTCGACTCGGCGCACATTCTGAAGCTATGGGTTATCTCGATTGGGTTCTACGCCTGCTCGAGAACCGCAGCGATCCTGAGAGACTCTCTCCCCTTTACAACGTTGCTGGACGTCACCTGCCGCCTGAAGCTGAACTAACTGATATGCCTGGCTATGGTGGCAGTCGACCTGTTCGTATAGGCAACGCAGCTGACGGTCAAGTACAGCTTGATGTTTTCGGGCCCGTAGTAGATCTTGTCTATCTTCTAGCCGAAGCAGGCGAGCCGCTTTCGGCTGAGCATTGGCGTTTAGTTCAGGCAATGGTCACAGCTGTCGAGCGACGCTGGCACGAGACAGATCATGGCATTTGGGAAATACGTAAGCCTCCTCGTCCTCATGTTTACACGAAGACAATGTGTTGGGTAACCATCGACCGCGCTATCAAGGTTGCTGATTCCTTTATGGATGAAGCTCCGGCCGAATGGATTAAATTACGAGATGAGATTCGTGATGAGGTGCTCAGCCAAGGGTGGAGCGATGAGCGTAATACCTTCACGGCAGCCTATGGTTCTACCGATCTCGACTCCTCAGTTCTGGCTGTAGGTATGTGGGGCTTGATTGACCCTCAGGATGAGCGATTCGTTGCAACAGTTGATGCCGTAGAGAAAGATCTGCGTAACGGCAAAACGGTTTACCGATATATCGAAGATGATGGATTGCCTGGCAAAGAGGGTGGCTTCAACATCATGACTACCTGGCTGATCGAGTCAATGCATCTAGTTGGGCGATCTACTGATGCCAAAGCGTTATTCAATGACTACCTAACTCTTGTTGGCAACACAGGACTCATGGCTGAAGAGTACGAACCAGACACAGACATGGCCCTCGGCAACGTCCCCCAGGCTTATTCACATCTAGGCCTCATCAACAACGCCGTGCTACTCAGTTCTGGACACTAGGGACGGTACTACCCGTCCGGGTGGACACTAGGGACGGTTCCAATTGTCCCCGTCCAAAGCAAATCAGATTCAACGAAGAATACAGATTGTCCCCCATGAATCGATAACCAACAACGCTCCGCTTGTGAGATGCTCACAAGGCTGGAGCTAACGTTCGGGCTTGTCCCCAGTCGTCCTCATTGGCTAATTAGCGTCCGTTGACGCTCCAGTGCCATGGCTCGGATGGAAGGTTGAACAAATAGTATTTGCTGGCGTTTCTGGCGAGCCACTGGTAGCAGACATCGCTTCGCGAGCGAATCAGTCTTCCCTTGCATCTGAAGTCAATAGCCTGCCCTGTTTCGTGATTTGAAGTCCCTGGACGAGCCGTTGGTATTCGGCATCGGCTCGGTGAGGCAAACATGAAGGGGTTCTCGTTTGCTGTATGTATCCAACCATCGGGGCAGTCGTTGATAAGCCTTAGCTCGTGTTGACGGAGATGCGACCGCCAACCAAAGCCGTAGAAATTGAACCCATCAGCATGAGCATCTCGCAGTAGTGCCCTGACATTGTCGGCAATTGACTTATCGACGACAAGGTCCGTACCCCGAAAGGTGCGAATAGTCACCTGTTCACCTACAGGCTTACTGGGACGGCTAACCACTGGTTCTGGGTTTGTCAAACCCATACCCGCATCGAGATTCGTTGATTCTAGGCTGCAAGTGGTTCCGGGTTTGAATGTCTTAAGCATTCGCACTGCGTCACGTTCGGCGTTTGCGTAAAGCGTTGAACGTTCATTGCCCTGCACCAAGCGTGCCACTTCAGCCACCGGAAGTGTTCGCCATTGAAACCGTTTCATCTCCTCATAAAAGGCTTTGGTGGCAAACTCTGGATCGACCAGCTCCTCTGATGTTCCCCAGCCTGCTGCTGGAATCTGTCCGAAAATCCCCGTTGGAGAATTGGCGGAAGCGCCTGCGAAATTACGCAGATGGGTTGTCGGAATCGCAGCAGCGAGAGCAACAACCTGCCCCTTCTCACCAAGATTCAGCGCTTCACCTGTGTCAATGATGATCTTTGCATGAGCGAGAGTTTGATTGGTGACCAACACTCCGTCGGAGAAACGATCAGCTAAGTCAAATCCGGTACAGGGATTGGCCACAGCCGATGTGCTTCCAACCACGGTAAAGAAGCCCACAATCAGAGGAACAAACAGGAGTTTCGCTGAAACAATACGCATCATTGATGAACGAATGAGTTTAAGTACAGATACCGCCATGGTGGAATCCTATCGGAATATAGTTCAAATCTCGATTAAAACACCCTTTGGGATCGGATCCCCCTGAAGCCCACACGAGAGAGCCAGTCAACAGCAGAAGCCAAACAGCCCCCAAAAGCGCTTCAGGCGACTCTTCTTTTGGCTTCGACAGATAACAATTGTAAAGACTTAAGGCAAAAAATTAGCCTTGCTACTGGGACAAATACCCCCGTCCCCAATGTCCCTCTACTTGACCAAGCGTTGGTACAGCTGGGCGTATAGACCCTGGTTCGTTAGGAGCTCTTGATGTTTGCCTCGTTCAACGATTTTGCCTTCTTCAAGTACGAGAATTTGATCGGCATCCACAATTGTTGACAACCTGTGGGCAATGACAATCGCCGTTCTCCCTT
>JAHDFH010000102.1 GCA_020628305.1 Acidimicrobiales bacterium
GGCGAAGGAGGTGGAAGGAATTCTCCAAAGCGTCAAACGCTATGAGCGTGGCTCTCAGCATCCAGATACCGAACTTGGAAACGCTCGTCGTTTGGTAGACGCATTCGATGGCAATGCACGGTATAATCCACCTTCTCGCGATTGGTTTGTTTGGAACGGAAAGTGTTGGGTGCGAGACGATGAGGGGTTCGTTGTTCGACAAGCAAAGAGCGTAGTTGATGAGCTGTTGACCTCGGCCAAACTCATTGACGATTCTGATGTGAGAAAGGCTCGGGTAAGTTTCGCCCGGAAATCTCAATCCTTACCGCGCATTTCTGGTATGATTGAGTTGGCGAAAACTGAACCGGGTGTGCCAATTAGGTTTTCTGAGTTCGACTCTCAGCCGCACCTACTGAATGTGGCGAACGGCATGGTGGAACTGAAGACCGGTGATTTGTTGGCGCATGATCGCGGAGCTTTCGCTACCCACATTCTCGATATTGAATATGATCCAGACGCCGTTTGTCCCGCGTTTGACCGTTTCGTCGATCAGGTGTTGTTGGAGGACAAAGAACTTATCCAATACGTTCAGCGCGCAGCAGGTTATGCGGCGACAGGCGAGACCCGAGAGCAGTGCTTCTTCCTTCTTCATGGTGAAGGCGCGAACGGTAAAAGCACACTGTTAAACGTGATCCGAGACATACTGGGTTCCTACGCAAAGCACACTCCAACTGAAACGCTGATAGCAAAGAGTGGCGGAGCGTCGAACGACTTGGCTAGATTGGCTGGTGCCAGATTTGTATCGGCTTCTGAGGCGAATACCGACCAAAGCTTTGCTGATGGATTGCTGAAGCAGATTACAGGTGATGAGCCTATTGTCTGCCGACCGCTCTACAAAGAGTTCATCGAGTATGTTCCAACATGGAAGGTGTTTCTCGCAACAAATCAGCTTCCAAAATTGAACGGCAATGATCCGGCAATCTGGCGACGCATTCGAACAATTCCATTCAATCGGAGTTTCACTCAGCAAGAGCAAGATCGTGAATTGAGCACGAAGCTAGCAGCTGAGAAAGCAGGCATCCTTAACTGGATCGTTAGAGGAGCGGTAGACTGGTACGAGAACGGGCTGCAGACACCTAAGGCTGTTGCTGACGCAACCGCAGAATATCGTTCTGAGATGGATTCTGTTGGACAATTTGTCGAGGAGCGTTGCGAACTAGCATCTGACGCTGCCGTTTCATCCTCTTCAATTTATGCCCAATACCGTCAGCATTCTAACGAAAACGGACGGTCTCCTGTTAGCCAGACCATGTTTGGTAGAGCGCTAAGCAGACGAGGTTTTCGTTCTGAGAAGCGGCGTGGCGGGCTAAAGTATCGCGTTGGTTTAAAGCTACGCACTGGATTGTATGAGGTGGCGGCATGAACCAGCGTGAACACATTTGCCTTCTGCTACTCGCTTATACTGCCAATGAGGGATTCAGGAAGGGAATGATTGACCTGACCGCCCCCGATTGTGGTCTATCTGAAGAACGACAATCGGTGCTTTTCGATGCACCATTCAACGGCATCCCGATTCGTGCTTGTTTTACCGATTGGCGAAATGATGTGGCAGAAATTTCTCTGGCTGCTTGGCCCTCAGATGAAGTTGACCGCTGGGTTAAGTCTGGCAACGCAAAGCATAACGCCGGTGAAGTTGCGGCTTTTGGTTGGCTTGATCGTTCTGGTGGGAAACTTCGGATTCAGAATCCCTTTGATCCCTCAGTTTTCATTTCAAAGCATCGACGCTCCGAGCTGCTCAAATTGCCAAGACTAACCGACTTGGAAGACCCCCTTCATCTGTACCCTCGCTATCTAAGCTTGTCTTCCGCCACGTGATGCAAATGGCCATTTGGGATGGTTGGACGGTTGAGGACGGTTTTACCGAAACCAATCCTAGATGGCTTTTTTCACTGCACTTTATACCGAACTGTCCAAACTGTCTTAACTGTCCAGATTTTAGGAAAATGAATGGATCGCAAAGGGCAACACACCGGTGAGCAGTTTTGATGACCAACTTTCACTTAGAAAAATCCACAATGGAAAACTCTAAAAGATGGCAGCCCCCGAGGATACCAAGACGCGGTCAGTGCCGACGAGCACTTCACTCCTTCATGTTAATCCCCGGCCTTTCTTGTTCGTTCTTTTCTGCTGCGCTTAATCGCTCAAAGTCATCAATCTGGTCCTACAGAGCAGACGCACTCAGAGCAGCAAAAGCAGACCCAACAATCTTTGAGGATGTAGACCAGATCGTCGCGGAAATTCGACCTGAAGACGCTTTGACTATGGCGCAGGTAAGGGGACGTGCGCAGCTCCCCTCATGGTCAAAAATGGCCATCTGCGAATTTCGACAGCGTGGACACTCACGATCAGAAATCGCAGCAGCGTTTCGTTGCTCGACAAGCACTGTGGCAAATGTCTTGCAGGGAAAAAGAGCTGCCTATGACCTCTTTACTGGCTCTCGTCTGCTAACGCTTCAACAGGCAAAACCACCTGGCAAATGGCGCAAGTCGAACTCTCCTAGCCGCAAAGTAGCAGCAGCTTGATCTTGAATCGACGCCTTCACATCATCCAGGCTTTGCTGTGTTGAAGAACTAGAACTTAGGACGACTTCTTAAGCTGGCACTGATCAAAATTCTTGCACCCTTATCACGATCAGCAATGGTATCTGACCTTGCCCCCGCAAAGTATTGGTGGCAATCAAAACAGAGATGGGAGTCTTATGGTCGACAAGAGTAAACTGCTAGGCTCACTTGAAGAGCGAGTTCCATTTCGTATCGCTCGACGTATCCTTGTTGCGAGCGGTTTTCCTTCTGGTCAGGGATGGGATGCGATAAAGGAGAAATTATCACAACCGTCGGTCGCAGCAAAAGCCGACTTTGAGGAATTGGATGACCTCTATCGGCAGACTCTCATTAGCACCGAAAAAGCTGTTCGAGTTTTTGATCTGTCTGCGGCAGGAAAGTCTAAGCTACAAAACGCATTGGAAGATCGTCTTACAAAGGACAGTAGTGAGAGCTTCACCGACGACTACCCATACTGCGTATCGAATGATATCCTGACCGAGTTTGATCCGTCAAAACTCATTGTTGTCGGAAAGGAAGAGATAGACGATGCTGTCTGGTATCTCTTATCCTCCATCCATGTCATTCGCTCTCGGATAGAGATTCCGCTCGAAAATCTGACTGGATTGAGCGATCAACAATTTGATGAAGTCTATGGTATCCACGTTGAGCGTAAGCAAAGTTTTGATGCGGTACGATTACCGAAAGATGGCAACCGAATTTTCGTACTTGTAGATGAAGCAGCCTATGCCACCGCCGACCAAGTGAGAGGGGCATTCTCTAAGGTCCGAAAACTTGTGAAGGATGGGGCGAGCTCCGACCTCCTCAAGAAGCCTAGAAACCTTTTCCCGTTGATTGACAAACTCTATGACGACGACGACTTGGACGTAATCGAGTTCAACCATACTTCGACCGACACATCGATGCGTCATGAGAAGATGCGCGGACGCACACTGTGCTTGCGACAGGCTGACTTTCATAAATCTGGTATGGAAGGTGTTGGAGGAAAAACCGACGCGTTCGGTATTGGCGTCGGCTGGGATTTTGATAGCGTGGGACGAATTCCAGCTAAGCCTGAACTACGCATTCTAGGTGGCTATAGCATCACCCATGAAAAGACCCCCAAAATTAAAGCAGCGCACATAGGCAAATGTGCAA
Organism: Acidimicrobiales bacterium; assembly: GCA_020628305.1. Classification (GTDB taxonomy): domain Bacteria; phylum Actinomycetota; class Acidimicrobiia; order Acidimicrobiales; family SZUA-35; genus JAHDDW01. The sequence continues at coordinate 3,738 of JAHDFH010000102.1, forward strand.
CGGTCGATGAAACCGGACACGTTCTCTCAATAATGAGCGATAAACTTGGCGCGCCATGAAGAACGTCGAGCTCATCAAATCTCAGGTTGCCGAGAAGTGGTCAGATGGCAAGACCGCAGAGTTTTGCGTTACCATTCTGGATTTTATCGATGCTCATCCTAGAAAAGAATCGAGTCACCTTACTTTTAACGTGCTTGCGAAGATTGTCGGGCAATCAAAGGTTAATCAGGAATTGCTGGCAGCAATCACCATACTCTCTGCACACTTTACTGCACTCAATCTGCGATTTCTTTTCATCGATGAAGATGGAGCCGAGCACTATCTAGACGACGAGGAAGCAAAGGATTTGATACAGGGTGATGTAGTAATACACCCGGAGAGTGGGAAGTTGATTCAAGAGGCAGAGAAATATCTCTATCCCTACTACGAAGGCAATAAGAGCTTCCTTGAGCAGGAAGTGTCGAATGCCTGAAAGTCTCAGTATCGAAGAAATCAGGCAATCAAGCGTACCGGCAAAGATCATGATCGATCTTCAAATGTGCGTGAAGTTCGAAGAAGAATATTCAAGATTCGTGAAGTTGGTCGAAGAAGCCTTAGACTTTTCGATCCATATGATGGTCCCGCAAAAGAATGTGTTAGCTGGGTTGGACGAAGACAAGCTGACCACGTTTCTATTGGCTCCGATCAAGAGCATGGGTTTTTCTGCGAACCACGATACAAACGTTGGCGGACACTGCGATATTTCAATTTTTGGAACCGCAAATATGATGTGGTTAGGTGAAGCGAAAATCCATTCAAGCTATGACAAGACACTAGGCGGCTTCCAGCAGCTACTCGACCGCTACTCAACAGGGCTTCCTGATCAAGATTCAGGCGGGGTCATAATCTATCACGACAAGGAAAACACTAAGGCGATGATGGACAACTGGCGAGACTATCTCGAACAATATGATCCAGACTGCACTGTCTCGGTCTTACCAAATCGCCCGTTAGAATTCCGGAGCGTCCACACCCATAAGGGAAGTGGTCTAGACTTCAATGTGCGTCACACCCCCGTCGTGCTCTACCATCAACCAACTGATGATAAACCACGCCCAAAGCGCAAAGCGAAGAAGGCTTCAAGCAGTCCAAGTGGCTAAGCTTTCGAAATCACTGCCCTCAATCGAAAACACTCACTCCGCGTTGGTTTAGCTAATCGGAACGTCAGTGGCGTGAATCCTATCGCTCGCCACGAAATTTGGCACAATCTGAATGTAGTTCAGAGCTATTCGTGATCATGGACCATCAGTCGTTGAAGCGCTCAGAATACCTTGCTAGACGAGACACACAGGCGGTCAGTCCCGTCTGCGAGGCTTAAGAACCTTAAACCACTGTCGCCGGTCGAACCAGTTTCGGCCGGGTGGCCGTCACGTATGTCCA
>JAHDFH010000103.1 GCA_020628305.1 Acidimicrobiales bacterium
CGTTCCAAACGAAAATGCCTTCAGCAGCTAGTTGTATAGCCATCTCTTCTGGTGTTGCTGAAGGAGAAGTCAAGGCAAATGTTGGTGATCGATTAACGACGCTTAGTTTCCCGTGCAAGGTTACATTCTTGATCTGTGAGATCCCGTCTAGCAGCTGCTGACTCAGGGTCTTTTCGGTTTCTTCAATTGCCTGGTAGGAACTGGCGAAACCATCCGACTCAGGGGCCAGGCTCCGGAGATAGTCAAGCGAAGCCCCAAGCCCTGCAATAGCTGAAAAGTTTTGTGTACCTGTCTCCCAACGACCAGGAGCTGTATCTGTTGCGGGGGCGATCTTGTATGGTTCTAGCTTGTCATTTACCGCGCTAGATGTGTAGAGCACACCGACATGTGGTGAGAAAAACTTGTAGCCGGAACAAACTAAGAAGTCACAACCAAGTTGCTGAACGTCGATGTAATGGTGCGGTGCGTGATGAGTGGCATCTATATAGATCAGCGCCCCAACTTCGTGTGCAGACCGAGCAATAGCCTCGACATCTACGTGACTGCCAGTGATGTTAGAGGACATCGTCACAGCTACCAAGCGAGTATTGGACCGAAGCAGGGACTCGACTTCTGACACGTCCACTGTGTGACTGTTATTGTTGTAGCGAGCTATGTCAACCTGAACACCACGATCTCTAGCAGCTAGCACCCAGGGGCTTATATTTGCCTCGTGATCCATCTCAGTGACGATGATATGATCGTCCTCTTGCCAGGTTGAGGCGATTGCTCTACTTGCAGCCATCGTGAGCGAAGTCATGTTTTGGCCGAATGAAACTTCGTTTGCCTCACAGTTGAAGAACGCAGCAAGCTTATCTCTGACCCGTCCTACCATTGCTATCGTTTCCTGGCCGGTAGCGAAATTTGGGCCTAGATTGGCGTTGTGATTCAACAGATGATCTGCAACGGCGTCGCTGACGCTCTTCGGCACCTGTGAACCACCGGGTCCATCAAAATAGGCAACAGTTTGGCCTGCGATCATGCGGCTCAGGGCTGGAAACTGGCTGCGGACCTGATCAAGGTTCATCAGTTAGTTCTCTTTACGCCTATGCTCGCCGGCGGTGAACACAAATATGTCCCAATGGGCAATACTCAGACCAGTACGAGTTGTTAAAGGTACGGCTGTGTGCATCAGCTTCTCATCATCGATGAAAAGAAACTGGCCAGGTTCGAGAATGCCTTCATAGATAGGTCCATCTTCTTTGTTGAGGTGAACCGATGTCTCTCCACCTTCAACACCGTCACGGCTGACAACAAACACGCCCAGGTAGTGACAGCCATCCCGGTGGACACCTTCCGGTGAAGGATCACCGTCGAAGTCGTCACCGCAACTAATACGAAGCTGGTGAACCTCTATCGGAGTGTTGGCCATGTTGATGCCAGTTTCGTGGACATAAATCTCAAGCAATTGCTTGAAGTTTTCGTCCTTGTAGACGCTTGAATCAATTTCATCAAACTCTCTATGAATATCAGGACGGCCCTCATATTTCTCAGTCTGATAGAACAATTTATGCGGCAGTTTCACGGGGTCCTGTGGGGTTCCGGCAAACCACGAGAATCTCCGACTCCGAGCTCCTGAAGCGAGATATTTGTCGACGGGAAGCAGTTCAAACGAACCAGCTACAGACGACAGGTTTACCTCTGGCGCGTCAACTACTGCAAAACCTTGACCTTGAAGATCATTATTCATAGCTATTTATCGGCACATATCCCCGATTTCTAAACCCTCTTGGACACTAGGGACGGTACTATCCGAGTTCATCAGCGCCGGTAGGGACGGTCCTATCCGGATTAGCTATTAAGCATGAACGTACGCTGTGTCCAGAGTTCATCAGTTTGTGAGATCCCGTGCTCGGATCGCTTCGCTCACCGCCCCAGGATGACTTCGCTTCGGGCAGGCCGAGCGGCTAACGCTTTAAACAAAAAACTGGGACGTACTAGTGGCGGGGGCAGGATTTGAACCTGCGACCTTCGGGTTATGAGCCCGACGAGCTACCAAACTGCTCCACCCCGCGGTGAGCTTCATACCATAACAGCAGATGTTGTATGTGCAAACTTTGTGACAAGAAAAGTGAACATGAGACATATGCAGTGGCATCAAGTGAGAGGGGTTGAGTTCAACGCAGCCGAATAGGACCGTCCCTACCGTACCGCTAGCTGTGTTTACAATGAGACACGGACACCACCGGATTCGCCGGGTCAAAGGCCTTTTCGGGGCAAAGTTTTGCTAGCTCTTCTGCTGCGATACGTTTGCCCGGCTGATAGTAACCAAGTTGGCGTTGCACGAGCGAGACTGCTGGACTTCTTGACAGCAAGCCAATCTCGCAGTCATTACCAGGCGTGTTGTTACAATTTTGTACCCAAGTTTGCATTGCTTCTGGATGCCACGCTCCCATCCAGTCAGCATGGAAAGTCGTACCACCAGGGAGCAGCTCGCCATTACGCAGGTCAGAACTTAGATGGAGATCAGTTAACGAACCTCCATAGTCGTCAACTCTGAAGAACAGTCGATACATTACTGAGGGCAACTTAACCTGGTGAGAATCCGGGCAATCAACCTGCCAGAACCCCCCTTTAGGGTACGCCATGTGAGACTGATCTGATTCGTATAGTGACTCGCCGTTCCAACACGATGGGAAGGCAATCTTCATCTCTAGCGACTGGTTATAGTTGCCATTGCTATAACAATCAGGAATCGTCTGTTGATACTGACTGTTAGCCGCCGCATACGCAGGGGCACATGCGAACTCAACCACCTTTATTGATTCAGTTCCATCGGCAAGCTTGCCTGTAAGCAATGTCTGTGGTGAACTCGCCCCGCCGTTGCCGGCAATCATGCGGAGATCGTCTGGATAAGTTGAGGCTGTAACGTTTGCACCATCTTGGTTGAAGTTGGTGTTCTTGTAATACACCATCACCTCCCAAGGAAGGATGGCGTTGCCGCCTGAATCAAGCAGAGCCGGCACCCAGTATGCAGTGCGGTTAAGGTCTGCTCCGTTGCATGTACCTGTGCCTGTATTCATTAACGAATCAAAGGTGCTGAAGGCGTTCGCTTCGGTATTGCCAAAGAACATATGAAGGTGTGCTCTACCAGGTTGATTTGGAAAGACAATTGGATCATCGTAAGCGAAGTGACTGACTTCACACTCGACCCTAAAGTATGCATCACGCTCAGACGCGATCTCTTTATCGTTATAAATGTCACCACTAACGGAAAGATCAGCAACTCTGATTTGACTCATCGGCACATCTAGAAACTCTGTCGCATCGAACAACGTATTGCGAGTGTTTGCGTTGCCCCGAATTAACGCCAAGTTCGCAGCGACATCTTCAGGCGAAGCGGTCGCTACCCCCTCAAGTTCAGCTTCAGCTGTAGTCTCAGGCTCATCTTCTGCGACTTCCTGCTGCACAGTTGCCTCAGCTGGCAATTCATTGCCTACGACGATCTCCGGCTGCTGCGACTGAGCAGCGACAGTTTCGTCAAGCACTAAAGTGTCTTCATTGCTTTGTATCAACATGACTATGAGGACAGCAATGGCGGCGGCAAGTGCGATCGCAGCAGCAATGGTGGCCCCCTTGTAAGACTTCTTAGATTCGTCTATCACTTGATACATATAAGCCGCCTTGACCCTCTAGTACAAGATTATCGCAACGACTAGTTTTGTTCAATACCTTGAAATGTCACCGAAGACAACGAAAAACAACCCTGCTCACGTCTACGGCAACTGAGACTGGAAAACGCGGCGATTGACCGCGTCCCTAATAGTTGACTTGGCAGAAGCCGTGGTTGCAATAGCCATCTGGGTAGGTGTGGAGATATTGCTGGTGATCTGGCTCGGCTAAGTGGAACGCTTTGTCTACTTTGATCTCAGTTGTTATTTGACCAAATCCAGCTGCAACAAGATGGGACTGGTAGCGGTCACGACTGGCTTCAGCGACAGCAAGGTCCCCCTCAGAATCAACATAGATAACAGAACGATACTGACTACCCCGATCATTTCCCTGGCGCATTCCTTGAGTGGGATCATGATTCTCCCAAAACTCTTTCAAAAGACTGTCAAAAGAGATCTTGTTTGGGTCCCAAACAACCTGAACAACTTCCGCATGGCCAGTCGCTCCAGAACAAACCTCACGGTAAGTAGGCGAATCTGTCACTCCACCAGCGTATGCAGCAGCCGTGACATGAATTGGTGAGAAATCCTCTGTGTTGAGCTCCCAAAAAATTCGCTCCACACCCCAGAAACAACCCATTCCAAAGCGAACAGACTTAGCGGTATCCGGATATGGCCCAGCCAGTGCTGTCCCCAAGACTAGGTGATTCATGATGTTACCCTCCAAGGAGACGTTGAGCTATCTGCAAAGCAGTTTCGGCTTGAGTAGTTAACTCCTCAGCCAGCTCATTATTCCCTTCACTCCTAGCAATCTCAGCCTGATTCAGCAAAGATTCAGCAACGCCAAGAGCTTCTAGAAGCGTCTCAGGTTCTTCAAAATCCCCTACTTCAGTTGTTGGTTGCTCACCACCAAGGGTTTCTGGAGGATCAGCTTCAGAGGTGACATCGTCCACTTCCTCTTCAACCGTCTCATCTGTAGCTTCCCCACCTGTTGCGAGCGCAGCGATGGCTTCTTCCAAGGTTGAGCCCATGGCTCGTTTAGTGTCACCGGTAGAAGCAACAACCCGAACTAGCTCAGGGATGTTGCCAGATCCCCCGCTTTCGGCATAAACACTTCGTACATAGACCACATTTGTGCCAGCAAACGCTAGATGAATCTCACCAAAGTCAACCTTGTTACCTTCACGCTGCTTTTTATAGTCGGTCAGGGATGCTAGTTTACGAATCTCTGTATCCACGATGTCAGGGGTCTGCACCTCGCCTGATGGGACATTGACCAAAACGAGTTGGCCGTAGTTCTCGCCGTCTGAGCGTCCCATCATTATGGCCGTTAGATGCTTTGCTCTATCACCATCAGTGTTTCGTGGAGCGAAGTATCGCTGTATCACAAACTCAGGATCAGCCTCCTGCTCGCCTGGAACAGTATTAAAGGTGTAGCGAGCTGGCATGGGGACACTAGATGTAACCG
>JAHDFH010000021.1 GCA_020628305.1 Acidimicrobiales bacterium
CAAGCTTCTAGTCCTTCGATTTTCAGATGATCTAAATGTCACGGTTCATCTAATGCAGGGCGGAAGATTGAAGCTCGAGGGAGACAAGAGGCCCAACAAGCCTGCTCAAGGTTTGGCTCGGCTCATATTTAGTGACGAAACCAGCTTGCTCTTCACTGAGGCAGGCACCGAACGCAAAGCTGGTTTATGGATTACCCAAGGCGATCCAGGGACTAAAGCACCGTTAAGCCACCTTGCCAGCGACGCTACCGAAATCTCTGAAGCCGATCTTGCTAAAGTTCTTTCTCAGAAATCGGCGCGCATCCACGGTGTGCTACGCGACCAAAGGATCGTTGCTGGCTTGGGGAGAATGCTCGCTAACGAAATAATCCATCGAGCCAAGATTTCACCGTTCGCTAACTCGAAGAAACTCAGCCCCCACCAGGTCAGTGCCCTATACCAAGCTTTACAGGCTTCACTCGAGCACCATCTCCTGTTTGAAAGAACCCTCGACAACATCGGCAAATCGGACGAGCGACCCACTTTGGTTCACAACAAGGCCCAAGAGCCATGCCTTAGTTGCGTTTCGGACACAATTCGATCAGTCGAATATCAGCGCTACACCATCTACTACTGCCCCACCTGCCAAACCAACGGCAAGATACTTGCAGACAATACCACAAGTAAGTTCCTCAAATAGAGGGGTTTGAAGACACTGCAATCCGCAACGTCAACCGCGCCTAACTCACTTACTAGGCCGAAACTACTAAATTCGGGCCAGAACTGCCGACTTGATCACTATGTCAGAAAGTTCCCACACCTCATTGGTACACAACTTTCCCCATTGTGGTGCTTTGTTACGCAATAGCAGCAGTCGGGCTGGTGGCAGCTGGCCTTATCTTGAGTGCCGAGCAGCCGATTTTCCTAGCAATAGCACCACTGCTCGTTGCACTTGCTAGTTTCGGTTTTGCCCAAAAGTTTCAAGCGATCATAAATCAGCCTCAAGCCAAAACAAATGAACTTGTTGATTCTTCACCCGTGTTCTTCTGGGAATACGACGTTGAAGCTCGTAGGATTACCACAGTCTCAGGCAAGTCAGAAAAAATAACTGGGTACGCCCCTCGAGAGATACGAGATATGGGCCTGAAGCGACTCGTTGAAGCCACGGCATCGTTCGATTCCTCAAGTTCAGCTATGCGACAGTTCGTCGATTTTGTAGCAAGCGCCGAGCAACAGACTTCGGTTGTTACCAATATGCTCACGAAGTCCGGCGAACAGCGCATCTTTCAACATCAGCTGAGCCGTCAAGGTTCAAAAGTGTCGGGTGTAACCTCAGACGTTACACAGGTCCGCCAAGCAACAGACGACATGTCATACAACGCAGAGCATGACCGCCTAACGAACTTAGCAAACCGATCTAGTTTGGAAGCCATCGTTCGGGAACTCATAGAGCAGGATCAAGAATTTAATGTTTTAATGCTGAGCATTAATCAATTCCGGCAGATTTATGACACGATGGGACACCAAGTCGGAGATGCTGTACTACGCCAACTTGCTCACCGGTACCGGAATGGATTAGCAGGGGCCAAACTCATTGCAAGATTCGCTTCCGACAAGTTCGTTGTTGTTGTTGAAGGTGCTGCAAGGGGTGAGACTATGGCCACAGCCGGAGAGCTTGCACGTCTCACTGAAACAAAACTAGAAGTCAAAGGGCTTCAACTAGCGGTTATCCCAACGATCGGTATCGCTTCATACCCAGACCATGGCGCAACCCCTGAAACGCTTCTTCAACGCTCAGAAATTGCTATCTCTCAAGCTCTTAAAGAAGCTAAGAAAGTAACGTTCTATTCGCAGGCTCCAGACTCAATAAGCGTTGAAAGACTCACCCTTTCCGCAGCCATATCCGATGGAATCGACTTCGGTGAGTTCGAGCTCTGGTACCAGCCAAAGATCAATCTTAGGACCTCTGCCATCGCTGGAGCTGAAGGTCTAGCCAGATGGCGGCACCCTCAAAAGGGGATTCTCCTACCGGATGATTTCCTCGAACTCGTCAAGCTTTCAGGCGAGTACCATCGATTCACCGATCTTGTCATCGAAACTGGTATCGAAGCAGTAAGTGTTTGCGCGAAGGCTGGGCATCCAATTCCTATTTCGGTGAATCTTGCAGCGCTGAGCTTCTTGAACAAAGATCTTGCAGCAAAGATCTCTTCTACGCTCAAGGCTCATGCTGTCAAGCCCAATATGTTCACGGTAGAGATTACGGAATCGGACCTGTTCGATGAGCAGGGCAAGCACGCAGATGTCTTTAACGAGCTGCATGAGCTGGGTCTTGGGATCTCAATTGACGACTTCGGCACCGGCCACTCCTCGCTTACTCGTTTGAAGGAGCTCCCAGTTTCAGAGCTTAAACTTGATCAGTCATTTATCAAAGATCTCAACAACGAACCTGATGATCTAATAATCGTACAGAATGTGATTGACCTTGCCAGTTCACTTGGACACTCAACCATCGCTGAGGGTGTTGAAGATGCGGAGATCATAGAAACACTTAAGCGTCTTGGATGCATGGGTGTTCAAGGATTCTTCTATGCAAAACCAATGCCACTGAGTGAGTTCATCGAGTTTGTTCAAGAATGGCCACAAGGCACCCAGGTTGACTTAACAACTAGTCAAACCTTGTAACCAACTACCGCAAAGCAGCTAGTCTGGAAAGCATGGTCCAAGATTCCCAGACGCTCACAGAACTAATCAAAATTGGCTCAGACGTTGCCAAGGAGGCAGGCGCCTTAGCACTCTCTATGCGGAACTCGGGCGCCCTCGAGACCGATTCGAAATCTAGCTCGGTTGACATGGTTACCAATGCAGATAAAGCGAGTGAAAAGCTTATCGTTGAGGCATTGACTAAAGCACGTCCCAAAGATGGACTGGTCGGCGAAGAAGGCGCTAGCAAGGATACTGAATCTGGATTGACTTGGTATGTGGACCCAATTGATGGAACGACCAACTTTATCTACGGCATGGAGTTCTCAGTATCGCTTGGTGTCTGCGTCGAAGATCAACCCGTAGCTGCGATCATCTATACGCCTATGACTGACACACTGTACACGGCAACTCTTGACGGTGGATCGTATTCGAATTCCAAGAGACTTTCAATCAACAGCCCCAACAGCCTTTCAAAAGCGCTGATAGCTACCGGCTTTGGCTACGACCCTAAACAAAGGGTCAAACAAGCCGAAGTTGTAACATCAATGATTGACAAGGTCCGAGATATTCGCCGCACAGGTGCCGCATCACTTGATTTCACCGGAGTAGCCACTGGCAAGGTCGACGGCTACTACGAAGTTGGCCCCTATTCTTGGGACACCGCAGCCGGGCTCCTAATTGCTTCTGAAGCTGGTGCAAAAACAACCGCATTTTCACCAGTTGATCAGAATCTTAAGCCAATCGTTGCAGCGGCACCCAATATTTTCGATGAATTGCTTGAAGCTGCGGAAAGATCAGCGCTGTAAACAAAACTTGAGGCGAATACCGCCTGGCTAATGATTGATATAGCCTTGATATTGGCGGTATCGAAATGACTCAGAAGTGCCTCAGATCAAACCAAGCTCTTTAACAGCATCTCTTTCGGCAACTAATTCCGCAGCCGAAGCATCTATCCGTTGTCTAGAGAACTCGCCTATGTCAAGCCCTTGCACAATTGAATATTCTCCGTCTTTACAGGTGCAAGGGAAGCTCGAGATTATTCCTTCAGGAACTCCGTACGAGCCATCCGATGGAACCGACATGGATACCCAATCACCATCAGGTGTCCCGAGAGCCCAATCTCTCATGTGATCAATGGCCGCAGATGCAGCCGAGGCAGCAGACGACGCACCTCGGGCAGCAATAATTGCAGCTCCACGCTTCGCTACTGTAGGAATAAACTCGCTCTGAAGCCATTCTTGATCTGCGACTTTCTCCGCAGCATTAGAACCGTTGATTTCGCAATTGAACAGATCTGGATACTGAGTGCTTGAATGGTTACCCCAGATCGTCATTTTTGTGATGTCGTTAACTGAGCAACCGACTTTTTCTGCGAGCTGCGCCTTGGCTCGGTTGTGATCTAGTCGAGTCATCGCGTTGAACTGCTTGGGGTCAATATCGGGAGCAGCCGACGAAGCTATCAGTGCGTTTGTATTGGCTGGGTTACCTACCACCAGGACCTTGATGTCTTTAGACGCAGAATCGTTAATGGCCTTGCCTTGCGGGCCAAAGATTCCACCGTTGGCTTCAAGAAGGTCGCTTCGCTCCATGCCTTCTTTACGAGGCATTGCTCCGACTAGCAGAGCGTACTGTGCATCTCCGAAGGCAACGTTAGCATCATCGGTTAAAGTCATTCCAGACAGGAGTGGGAACGCACAATCGTCAAGTTCCATGGCGACACCTTTGAGCGCATCAAGTGCAGGAGTGATCTCGAGCATTTGCAGGTGAACAGGTTGATCTTGCCCGAGCATCTGACCTGAGGCGATACGGAATAAAAGACTGTAGCCAATCTGACCGGCTGCCCCCGTGACGGCTACTTTGACTGGTGCTTTCATCTTCTAACTCCTTAGTGCGCCCAAAGCGCGTATGTACCTCCACAAGACTACTCGGACCATAGATTTGCTTTCAACCAATTGGGACAATAGGGACGGGGGTATTTGTCTTCGAGACCACAAGCAAGCGGGAACATCTTTGACGCTTTTCAAGTCTTTGTGCTCCAAACCAACTGCTTACAGTTCCCCTCGCCATCCTCCGAGGCTCGAAGCCGAAGGAGGATCTCTAGCGCAACAGCAGGCACATCGCTTTAGAGATTCCTCGGCCCCATTGACGGGCCTTAGAATGACGCAATGGCGTTGGCATGTAAACAGGGTTATAAAACATGTAAACAGGGTTATAAAAATGGAGATGTCGCCGGGGCCGAAAGCCGCCGACGACATCTTTCCGTTTGAGCCTCCGGGTTCCCGCCAGATCCCAGGGCTTCTTAGCTATAAGCGTAGAGGCATATAACCGTAAGTGCTATCAATTTGAACCAGTTTGTTGAAATTTGATCTAGTTTTCGTCAAAATCCCCCGATTTCACCTAGAAAATCAGCCATTCCGCTTTTTTAGCTTGGTTCTGAGCTCAGTCCGCAAAGCGAACTACAGTGGAGCTCATGGCAAAAATCAAGGTACAGAATCCGATAGTTGAGCTCGATGGCGACGAAATGACTCGCATAATCTGGCAAAAGATCAGAGAAGAACTTATCCTCCCCTATCTAGATATTGACCTAAAATACTTCGACCTCGGAATTGAGGCCAGAGACGCTACTGATGACCAAATCACAATTGATTCAGCCAATGCTATTAAGGAGTTTGGCGTGGGCGTTAAGTGCGCTACTATCACTCCAGACGAAGCTCGAGTTGAAGAGTTCTCACTCAAGCAAATGTGGAAGTCTCCTAACGGGACTATTCGCAACATTCTCGGTGGCGTGATCTTTAGAGAGCCAATCACAATTTCTAACGTTCCTAGGCTGGTCCCTCACTGGTCACAGCCAATAATTGTTGGTCGCCACGCTTTCGGTGATCAGTACAAAGCAACTGATTTTAAAGCTCCAGGGGCTGGAACAATCACTCTCACCTACACTCCAGACAACGGCGATGAGCCAATGGAGATGGAAGTAGTGAAACTACCTGAAGGTGGCGGAGTTGGCATGGCAATGTACAACTTTAATAAGTCAATCCAGGATTTCGCTCGAGCTAGTCTCAACTACGGTTTACAGCGCAAGCTTCCTGTTTACTTGAGCACTAAGAACACCATCTTGAAAGCATATGACGGTGCATTCAAGGACATCTTCGCTGAAGTCTACGAAGCTGAATTCAAGAGCGATTACGAGGCCGCTGGTCTGACCTACGAACACCGTCTAATCGACGATATGGTCGCTGCTGCGCTCAAATGGGAAGGTGGCTACGTTTGGGCCTGCAAGAACTATGACGGCGACGTTCAGTCTGACACCGTTGCTCAAGGTTTTGGTTCGCTTGGTTTGATGACCTCTGTTCTGCTAACTCCAGATGGACAGACCGTTGAAGCTGAAGCGGCTCACGGTACAGTCACTCGCCACTACCGCCGATATCAGGCCGGTGAGAAGACCTCAACCAACCCAATAGCCTCAATTTTCGCATGGACTAGAGGCCTAGCCCACAGAGGACGCATGGATGGAACCCCTGAGGTTACTGAATTTGCCGAAAAGCTTGAAGATGTGATCATTAAAGCCGTTGAATCAGGCAAGATGACCAAAGATCTAGCGCTATTGATTGGTCCAGACACTGAGTGGCAGACCACCGATGAGTTCATGAATACGCTAAACGAGAACCTTAAAAAAGCCATGGCCAGCTAGGCGCTCAGAAGCGAATGGTTGTATCCTGAAGAAGTGACATCCAAAGGCGGATTTAATGACCTCTCAAGATGACCTAGCCGTTGATCTAGCTACCAAGCTGGTCGATCTTCTACCAGACCCGAAGGGAATGGAGAACACTTATTTCTGGACGTTCCCAAACAATATTCTGAGAGTTTCACAAGCATCAAGCAATTTGGGGGTTGAAGACCTCAGGCTTCACTTAGTCGAAGTGGTTGGCTCGGCTGTCTCCAGATTCGATAGGCACACCTGGAAAGATACACACAAGAGATCTACCCTAAGAACTGCCGTTGAGCTTCTAAATGACGAGACTCTTACCTTGGAGGTTGAAACAGCGGTTGGCGATGCTGCCATCGACGGGGATTTTGAAGCACCAGGGAGAGCAAAAGAGCTAAGAATTCCCGCATTAGCTGGTCCCATCGACAGAATAGTTGTTCGTAATCGCCTGGACAGCTTCGACACAGATAATGAAGGCACGAAGATGGCTGGGAAGCTTGTAAATCGCTTACTTGATCTTTGTTTAGCGTATCGACCTGATGACCCAGGCCGCTCATTCAATCCTCAACATACAACGACACAGAGAATAACTCCCCCAGCTGCTGGCAGCGGGTCGATGAGACTCACTTAGTAGGAACTGGAGGACCTCCAATCCGTTAGAGATCCCGGGTGGAGGCCATGCGTTTAGGCCACCGTCTCGGTTACAGTGAGCTGGAAGCAGTCCCAGTCGATAAGATCCCTATTACGCGCCTAGTAACTTCCATACCAAGTTTCAAACGGTGCGAGAACTCTACTCGAGACCCAAAAAGCTTTCGAGCCCCAGGCTCACTCCCTCAGAGCTACCGACCTTCTTACATGCAAGAACTACGCCCGGCATGAAAGATGATCGATCGTAGGAGTCTTGTCGCAGCGTCAAGGTTTGGCCGACTTCGCCCATAATGACCTCTTGATGGCCTACCATGCCACGCATTCTCACAGCGTGAATCGGGACGCTACCAACCTTAGCTCCACGCGAGCTTGGAAGAATCTCAACCTCTGTTGGGTCTTGAGCCCAATCAGAGCCGGCTTCATCAATTGCTGTTGCAAGGTCAATGGCTGTACCACTAGGGGCATCTTTTTTTCCGTCATGGTGCAGTTCGATGACTTCGGCTGTTTCGAAGAAAGGTGCTGCGATCTTTGAAAGATGCTTTAGCAGAACTGCGCTGATTGAGAAGTTGGGAACTACTACACAGTTAGAAGAGTTAAAGAGAGAGTCTAACTTTGCTATCTCATCATCTTTGAACCCTGAGGTTCCGATAACCATATGGATGCCGTTGGCTGCGCAATACTCTGCATTAGTTAGGGCAACTTCTAGATGGGTGAAATCAACAGCTACGTCTGCCCCAGCTTCCACTAAAGCAGAAAGCTCAGCCTTATGGCTGAGCGTGACTGAAGCATTGTTGAGTTCGATTTCAGAACCAGCTCGTGCTGGATCAATTCCAGCTACGAGCTCAAGTTCTGAGTCGTTATTAATGGCATTGCAGACGGCCACACCCATGCGGCCACCTGCACCAATAACTCCGACTTTAACCATTACGGTTTCCTCGGTTGCCACCGCGGTCTTTCTGCTCTGGGCCAAGGTCACCGAATTCGTCAAGGAAGTCATCATCGAATGACATCTTCATAGAAGATCCACCCGAAGACTCTTCTGAAGAATCTTGTGCTTCTTTGCGGTCGTCTCGCTTGTTATCACGACGTCCACCACCTCTGTTGCGGTCACCCTTGTTTGAGTCACGATCAGACTTCTGAGATGAGTAATCAGTCTCGTCCCCTGCGATCTTCAAAGAGATCTTGCCGTTAGGGTCGATGTCTTCAACAACAACCTTTACTTCTTGACCGAGCTCAAGCACGTCTTCAACCTTGTTGATGCGCTCGCCCTGTCCGATCTTAGAGATATGAAGCAGTCCGTCACGACCTGGAAGAATTGAAACGAAGGCACCAAACTTGGTGATGTTTACAACTCGACCATCGTATTCAACGCCAACTTCAGCAGTTGGTGGATCAAGGATAAGGCGGATCTGACGCTCAGCTTCTTCCACTACCGCAGAATCAGAAGCACACACAGAAACCATTCCAACTGATCCGTCGTCATCAACGCTAATGTCAGCTCCAGTCTCGTCTGAGATTGAATTGATTACCTTGCCCTTTGGCCCGATAACCTCACCGATCTTATCGATTGGAATCTCGAATGAAATGATCTTAGGAGCACCATTCTTCACATCCTCACGAGGAGCAGCGATAGCTCCTGCCATGACGTCGAGGATCTGCATACGAGCTTCCTTAGCCTGCTGCAGAGCCTGAGCAAGAACGTCAGCTGGGATGCCGTCGATCTTGGTATCAAGCTGAAGCGCTGTGATGAACTCTGAAGTACCAGCAACCTTGAAGTCCATGTCGCCAAATGCATCTTCAGCCCCGAGAATGTCGGTCAAAGTTGTGTACTTGCCTTCTGCATATACAAGGCCCATCGCAATACCAGCAACAGGAGCCTTAATTGGGACACCTGCATCCATCAAGGAAAGCGAAGATCCACAAACAGAGGCCATAGAAGTAGAGCCGTTCGAAGCAAGAACTTCTGACACCAAACGAAGTGTGTATGGCCACTCTTCAAGGTTTGGAATCACTGGAACCAAAGCACGCTCGGCGAGAAGACCGTGACCGATCTCACGACGCTTTGGTCCACGCATGAAGCCGGTTTCACCAACTGAGAACGGTGGGAAGTTGTAGTGATGCATGTAACGCTTAGAAGTGACTGGATCGATACCATCAAGAAGCTGATCCATCTTCTTCATACCTAGAGTTGTGATGTTGAGAACCTGAGTCTCACCACGCTGGAACAAACCAGAACCGTGAACCTTAGGAACAACACTGACCTCTGAAGAAAGCTGACGAAGATCAGCTGGCCCACGGCCATCAATTCGCATGCCGTTAACAATTCGACGACGAACCACTGTCTTTGTGAGTGAACGGAACGCTGCCTTGAAACCTTTACCGGCATCTTCTTCATCGTCATCAGCGACGTCAGCCATGACCTGCGCAAGTACTTCTGATTCGAACGCATCTTGAGCTGATTGACGCTCGAGCTTGTCGCCGATAGCCATGATCTCTTCAAGCTTCGCTTCGGCAATGGCTGAAACAGCTGAATACTGCTCTTCGGTGTAGTCGACCTGAACTTCGAAGTCCATGAATGGCTTACGACCACCCATTGCTTCAACCATCTTCATCTGAAGCGCAATAGCTTCTTTGATGTATTCGGCGGCTTCATCCAAAGCCATAGCAAGAGCTTTTTCATCAACCTTTGGTGAACCAGACTCAACGTTTTCCCAAGTCATTTCGGTTCCGCCGGCTTCAACCATCATTACAGCAACTTCGCCGTTTTCTAGCTGACGACCAGCAACTACAATCTCGAAAGAAGACTCTTGGCCTTCTTCATAAGTTGGATGAGGAAGCCATTCACCTGATGTGGTGTAAGCGAGGCGTACAGCACCGATTGGGTTGTTGAATGGAATGTCAGAAGCCATCAAAGCTGCAGATGCTGCGTTAATAGCAAGGACGTCGTGTGGGTTTTCCTGGTCAGCAGAAAGTACCGTGATCACGATCTGTGTTTCGTTGCGGTAGCCGTCTGCGAAAGCTGGACGCAAAGGACGGTCAATCAGTCGGGCGGTAAGAGTAGCTTTGTCTGAAGCCCTACCTTCACGACGTGGGAAACCACCGGGAATCTTTCCGGCAGCGTAAGAACGCTCTTCAACATCCACCGTGAGAGGGAAAAAGTCAATTCCATCTCGAACGCCCTTTGCAGCAGTTGCAGTTGCGAGAACTGAAGTCTCACCAATTCGAGCCACAACAGCGCCACCAGCTTGAGCAGCTAGTTTGCCTGTCTCGAGGCTCATTTCTGGTCCGTCACCCTTTGTGACCGAACCGGAAACCAATACAGAATCCGTCATTTGGATCTCCTTTTATTAAAATGTATTCGCCGACAAATTGCCGACACCCACCATGTGTGGGCAGCCAGATCCCAGATCTAAACCACTTAAATGAGCTAAGGGGTTTAAAACTGGCAGCTGACTTCACGTACGAACCTTTCGCACCCCTTTAGGCTAGCAGGCGCCTGCGACAATGCACTGTTTGCACACCTTTGTAACTAACTGAATCAACACAGCTGCTGATGCCCCTGCACATGCTCTAGCTAACTCCGATTGAGGCTCAGATGTTGCGACACTTCGCAAACCGGGGTTGTATTGAAGAAGCCAATCTTTTGCGACTGCACAAGTAGCACAGAACGCCAGTGAGGCTTATACAAGCAATCTCACCGCTTAGATAACTGTTGGATCGTAGATTTAAGAACTTGCCTGCGGCAGAAGTTAGCGCCGGAGACCGAGTTCTTTAATCAAAGCACGGTAGCGCTCAACATCAAGAGCTTTGAGGTAGTCAAGCATACGACGACGCTTACCTACAAGCTTGAGGAGTCCACGGCGCGAGTGGTGATCTTTCTTGTGCATCTTGAGATGCTCAGTAAGGTGGTTGATACGGTCAGATGCAAGAGCAATCTGAACCTCAACTGAACCAGTATCGTCTTCTGACTTTGCAAACTTCTTGATTGTGTCTGCCTTTGGTGGCAAGTTCGCTGCTGGTGCACTCATGGTTTCTCCTAATTGAGTTGGTTCTTTGGTCCGGCCGCAACAGCGAATCTCGCCTGTTACAGCTTTTTAAGGCTATCGGAAACTGAGGGTGCTGCAACCTGGAGTCTGCCATCATTACGCTCTCACCACGTGAGACAACCGGCGAAGTGGGACAAATACCCC
Organism: Acidimicrobiales bacterium; assembly: GCA_020628305.1. Classification (GTDB taxonomy): domain Bacteria; phylum Actinomycetota; class Acidimicrobiia; order Acidimicrobiales; family SZUA-35; genus JAHDDW01. The sequence goes on from JAHDFH010000021.1 coordinate 11,227, forward strand.
CGTCCCTATTGTCCTGCCACTCTGGCGACATCCTCAGCTAGCTGGGCTTTTAGTTCATCTAGCGAGTTGAAGCGCCGTTCTGAACGCAAGAACTTGTTGAAGCAAACAGAAATCTGCTGACCATATAGGTCGCCCTCAAAATCAATGAGGTGCGCCTCTACAAGAGATTCCGAAGCATTTGTGTGAAATGTTGGGCGCTTACCAATGTTTATAGCGGCATCACTTGTTGAGCCATCTGCAAGCTTTACAAACCCCGCATAGACTCCGTCGGCTGGAATAGCTAAGTTCTCAGCCACCCCAAGGTTGGCTGTTGGAAAGCCGATCTCTCTTCCCCTTTTATCACCATGGACCACCTCTCCACGGAGCTCATGTGGCCGACCAAGAAGTTCTTTGGCTAGTTCAACGTTTCCGCCCGCCAAGGCACGCCTAATATTGGTTGACGAAACCAACTGCGAATCAATTTGCTGCTTCATCAAAGCAACCGGGGCCACCGCAAAGCCGTGATGAGCGCCCAATTCTCGCAGGGTTGCGACGTTGCCAGACCTACCTGCACCAAAGTGAAAATCGTCACCAACTACGACATGTTGCACCGTGAGTCCCTCCACCAATAAGCGCTCTACGAAAGCTTCCGGGGAAAGAGCGGCTAACGTTTCGTCAAAGCTGTAAACCACAGCTAGGTCGAAACCGTATTGTGCGAACAACTCCAACTTATGACTATGGGAGCTGAGAAGCGATGGGGCGTTCTCAGGGCGCAACACAACGGCCGGGTGCGGATCGAAAGTTACAACAGCGCTACAAGCTCCCGTCTCTGAGGCAGTCTCAACAACTTGAGAGAAGACTTGTTGATGCCCTCGATGTACCCCATCAAAAAACCCGATTGCAGCTACTACCCCGCCGGCACACAGTGGAGTGACTTCTCCAACTTCAGGATCTACGAAAACTCGCATTGGAATTACGCTAGCTGAGAACCTGTGGATAGATACCCAAACACAGAAATTACAGCCCCTAAAAGCTCGGCTATAGTGTCCAAGTGACATTTCTGGGAGGGAAAGAACCAATACGGGACTTACACCAACTAAAAAGTAGTACAAATAGCAACTACTTTCCGCTTCGTTACGCTAACCAAACCAAAACTCCGGCCGGTAAGTTTGTACGCTACGCGTGGCTGACCGACGATCTATACGTACTTCTGATCGCTTTCGCTGGCTCAGTAACCACATGGACAGACTTGCCAGGCTACTTTCTGGCAATCGTGTTCAGCTCCCTAGCCATTTGGGTTGTCTATGAGCTTGGCTACTACGATAACGATAGATGCGGCTATCTATACGAAGAAGACCCCAAAGTACCTGAGAACTTTGCAGACTTCCTTAACTGGCGGTCGTCCCCTAAAGCAATCTTACTTGCCTTACTTTCGAGCATTGCAGCGGCGTTTGCAGCGACAACATACCTCGACCGGTCCTTTGGAATTTCACTATCGATACTGGCCGCTGGTTTACTCACCATAATTTCAGTCTTCGCCATATTCAATCGCTTACCTAAACCATGGAGACCCATCCCTCATCTTTGCTTGCAAGCGCTAAAGTACCTGACCCCTATAGCTGTCGCTTCTCTGTCTGCAATTGGCTGGTGCCTAATTATTGCACAAGTCGTATTCCGCACGCTGCCCTACCAACGCTACCGATGGTTCGATCAAGAATTCAACCATGACTGTCGACTGGAGCAACTAGCTGTGTTCTTAAGTGGAGTGGCACTGGTGGTAGTTCTATCTGGATTCGATCTTGGACTGATGCAAGTTACACAAGCAGCCATTGGAGCTGGGCTGATTGTGCGCCGATTCAACTAGTTTGCGGTGCCACTTTCTCCGGCTTAAGTTCTCCGCTGCTAGCAATATAGACAGCTACAAGTTCCCCACCCTCCGTTGCGAATCCTACACGACCATCACCAACGGGAAAGTCCATGCAAGCACCATTGCGCACCTTTGAAATAACAGCATCTGGCAGCTCGATTATGGGCATATCGCCGAGCATTGTCCGCAAAGGTTGAATGTCAGCAGCAGTTACGTCGTCAAGGTGGACACCCTGTGAAATATCAAAGTTGCCCACCTTGGTTCGGCGCAATGCCGCCAGGTATGCACCACCCCCCAGGTTGCGGCCCAAATCTGCAGCCAAAGAACGGATGTAAGTCCCGGAGCTACAATCAACCACAGCTGAGTAAAGTAGTGGATCTTGGGTTGCTCTAACGTCAAGTCTTTTGATGGTGACATCTCGGGGAGGACGCTCCACCTCTTTACCTTCGCGGGCAAGCTTGTGAAGCCGAACTCCATTGATCTTAATTGCAGAAACCATGGGTGGCACCTGCTTGATGTGCCCAACGAAGGTTTTAGCGGCAGCTTCAACCTCGGTCACTGTTGGGTCCATAGAGTACTCAGCTACTATTTCACCTGCTGCATCTAACGTTGAGGTCTCGGCACCAAATCTAATTTCGGCTTCGTAGGTCTTATCCACTCCAACGACATACTCCAGCAATTTGGTGCCAAACCCGATCCCTAGGACCATCAATCCTGTGGCATCTGGATCTAGGGTTCCCCCATGGCCAACTTTCTTGGTTCCTAAGGCCTTACGCACCCTAGCAACAACGTCATGAGAGGTCATTCCCCCAGGTTTGTCTACAAGTAAACAGCCATGCAGGTTTGGTTCAGGTCTAGAGCTACGCCCCACCGGTTAGTCCTGTGACTCTGTCGGATTCTGAACAGATTTAAGAATCTCTTCGATTCGAGAACCTTCGATAATTGCAGGGTCGAATTCGAACACAACTGTCGGAGTCTTCCTAAGATGGGATTGGGCATTAATTGCAGTCTGAATATCTATTCGATGCTCCGCTAAGTTCTCTAACAGTTCAGGATCTTCATCAAGAGTCGACACATAAACTTTTGCTATATTCAAATCGTTGTCAACATCAACGCCGGTAACGGTAAAAAAGCCAAGACCTTCATCGTTCGCCCGCTCAAAATAATCTGCCACAATCTGTTGCAGTAACGAGTTCAGACGGGCCGTCCGCGGGTACTGTCGCTTGGTCTTAGGTCTTGAGCGCTTACCGCCCTTGGGTTTAGCCACTGTTCACTCCTGTAAGCGAAGCTAGTCGAGGGTACGCTCGATCTCTTCTACCTTGTAAGTCTCGATCGTGTCGCCTTCCTTAAGGTCCTGGAAGTCTGATAGACCGATGCCACATTCAAAACCGGCGGCAACTTCCTTGGCATCTTCTTTGAAACGCTTGAGTGATTGAATATCACCCTTCCAGATGATCTTTCCTTCACGAAGGAAACGTACTTTGGAACCACGAGTGATGACACCGTTCTGAACCATACAACCAGCAATTGCACCAATCTTTGGAACTCGGAAGATCTCTCTAACTTCGGCCTCACCGGTAATGACTTCTTCGAATTCAGGAGCCAACATACCAAGCATCGCATTCTGGATATCCTCAAGAAGCTTATAGATGATTTCGTAATTACGAATTTCAACCTTCTCTTGAGCAGCTAAATCTCTAGCTTTACGATCAGGGCGAACGTTGAAACCAAGGATTGTGGCGTTCGACGCTGCGGCAAGTTGCACATCGTTCTCCGTAATGCCACCAACTCCACGAAGCATAAAGGCGAGTTTCACTTCGTCTCGCTCAAGCTTCTTCAAGCTGTCACATACCGCTTCGAGTGATCCGTTAACGTCAGCCTTAACAATCAGGTTAAGAGTAGCGGCTTCACCAGCTTGGATCTGATTAAAGATATCTTCAAGCTTTGCTCCGCCAGATGCTGCCCCAGCAGCGTCCCTACCGAGCGAGGCAAGTCGCTGCCAGTGAGCACGCTTGTCGGCGACCTTGGCAGCAACCTTCTCATTGGGTGCAACAATAAATTTGTCGCCAGCGGAAGCTACTTCGGAGAGTCCTAGAACCTGAACTGGGGTTGATGGACCCGCAGCGGTTATTGACTCACCCTTGTCGGTGACAAGCGCTCTAACTCTTCCCCATGAAGCTCCGGCAACCATAGGGTCACCGACGCTAAGAGTTCCGTGTTCGACAAGCACGGTTGCAACTGAGCCTCGGCCGATGTCGAGATGCGACTCGAGCACGATGCCTGCGGCTGTCCCGCCTGGGTTAGCCTTTAGATCTTCCACTTCTGATACCAAGAGGATGGAATCCATCAAAGTATCCATACCCTCGCCAGTCATTGCCGATACAGGGCACATGATTGTGTCCCCACCCCAAGCTTCTGGGATTAGGTTCCGTTCACCAAGTTGGGCCATAACCCGATCTGGATCTGAACCCTCACGGTCGATCTTGTTTATAGCAACAATAATTGGAACTTCAGCAGCCTTAGCATGATCCAAGGCTTCGAGTGTCTGAGGCATGACGCCATCGTCAGCTGCGACCACAAGTATAACTACGTCTGTGGCTGTGGCTCCACGGGCACGCATAGCGGTAAAGGCTTCGTGGCCTGGGGTATCTAAGAAAGTGATCTTCTTGCCGTTGTGATCGGTCTGGTAGGCGCCAATATGCTGGGTGATTCCGCCGGACTCGCCTGCCACAACGTTAGCAGAACGGATGTAATCAAGGATCTTGGTTTTACCGTGGTCGACGTGACCCATCACTGTAATAACGGGGGGACGTCCAACTGCATTCTGATCATCTTCAGGTGTGGCGACTTCGAAATCTAGCAGCTCAAGAAGTTCTTCTTCTTGCTCCTCACCTGGATCTACAAGGCGAATCTCGGCGCCAACATCAGCAGCGAACTCTTCAATCATTTCATCAGAGAGCGACTGAGTAGCTGTCACCATGTCACCATTTGTAAGCAAGAAGCGGACCACGTCAGCGGTGGTACGGTTGAGCTTAGGGCCAAGATCTTGAGCACTCGATGAGCGTTCGATAACAACTACGCCCTCTGGAACAGGAGCATCCTCGTCGGTGAACGTTGGTAGGTCCATCGGCATGAGCTCTTGCTCGCTACGACGCTTCTTACCCTTCTTCTTCTTGCGGCCACCAGGTCCACGACCACCAGGCCCACGGCCACCAGGACGACCACCGCTCGGCGGTCCACCAGGACCACCACCGGGACCACGACTAAAGCCACCACCTGGACCACCAGGAGCGCCACCAGGACCACGACTAAAACCACCACCAGCTCCGCCAGAGGGCCTTGACCCTCCGCCAGACCGGAAATTTCCTCCAGATCCACCAGGGGCCCCGCCACGATTACGCGGAGGTGGTGGAATTGGCTTACCACCTTTGCCTACCGGCGGAGGCGGAATTGGCTTACCACCAGGGCCTGTCGGTGGCTTAGGCGGGGCTGCTGCGGCTTTGCGAGCCTGCACTTCAGCCTCTTCACGAGCCTTAACTTCAGCGGCCTTGCGAATCGGTTGAGCCTTTGGCTTCTCCTTCTTGGGAGCAGCTGTACGAGCAGCCGGAGCCATTGGAGCCTGCGGCATGCGAGGAGGAGGAGTCGCTATACGATTTGGCGCTCCGGCTGACCTAGCTCCACCAGAAGACACAACACTACCAGCAGGCTTCACAGACTTGATTGGCTTGATCGGAGCGGGAGCTTCCTTAGCCTTCTTCGGAGGTGGCTTCTTAGTTGACACAGGAGCAGCCTTGGCAGCAGCGGGGGCTTGCGCCTCTGCGACATCATCTGCCGCAGGTGCCTTTGCCATGCCTTGTGACTCTGCTTTGCGTCTAACACGGTCAGCCTGTGGACCAACAACAGAAGATGAGTGGCTCTTAACGCCAATACCTAAGCCGTTGCACAGCTCAATTACTTCTTTGTTAGATATTCCGAGCTCTCGTGCGAGCTCATAAACTCTGACCTTATTAGACAATGTGTTGCTTACTTTCGTTCTTGATTGGCCGTACGCGACTGCGCCTCGTAGGGCCGACCGTGCCTAGGCTAGCTATAAAAGGCCAAATAGTGGCCTTCGATAGCCAATTAATGCTTAACTTTCTGACTCTGACTCTTCACCGGCTTCGGTCGATTCCTCAGAATCAACTACGGTGTCAGCTACTTCCTCTGAAACTTCAGGCTCTGCTTGAGCCTCCTCAGCAGACTGTTCAGCTGTTTCAGTTACTTCGGCTGAAACTTCATCTTGTTCAGAAGCTTCGTCTGCTTCGACTGAATCTTCGGTAGCTTCATCTGTTTCTGATACTTCAACATCAGCTTCTACAGCTTCGACCTCATCAGTTACTTCACCTTCAGCCTCGGCTTGCGCTTCGGCTGTAAGTCTTTCCCATTCAGCCATACTGATTGCTGGAGAGCCATCGGCAGGCTGCCACATCTGCTCACCAGACTCTTTGTCGAGAATCCATTCTCCCTGGGCCCAGTCGTCAGTTGCATACTTTGCTTCTTCAGCCTTCTGAGATTCAGAGCGAATGTCTATTCGCCAGCCAGTGAGGCGGTGAGCCAATCTGGCGTTCTGGCCTTCTTTACCAATGGCGAGCGAAAGTTGGAAATCAGGAACGATTACCTCGGCTGTACCAGTTGCCTCGTCAATGTTAACTGCCTTAACTTTGGCAGGCGAAAGCGCTTTGGCTACGAACTCTCTTGGATCTTCAGAGAAAGGAATAATGTCAACCTTCTCACCATTGAGCTCGTTGACAACCATGCGGACACGAGACCCTCGAGCACCTACGCATGCACCTACTGGATCAACGTTTGGATCATTTGATGCTACCGAGATCTTAGTGCGGTGACCAGGCTCACGGGCACAAGCTTTTAGCTCTACGAGACCATCCGCTATTTCTGGCACTTCAAGCTCAAAGAGGCGCTTAATAAGCCCGGGGTGGGTTCTTGAAACAACAATCTGGGGACCTTTTGGCGTCCGACGGACCTCGACGATATAGGCTTTAACACGGTTCCCGTTTTCGCTGCGCCCGTTAGAAACCTGCTCCGACTGCGGCAATAGGGCCTCAACTCGGCCAAGGTCAAGCAGCGTGTAGCGAGCGTCTGTTTGCTGAACAATACCGGTGACGATGTCGCCCTCTCGGCCAGCGTATTCCTCGTACTTCATCTCACGCTCTTCTTCACGAATACCTTGTGTGAGAATGTGCTTGGTGGTTTGCGCTGCGATTCGGCCGAACTCTGCTGGAGTCACATCCATTTCATCGCCAACCGGTTCACCCTCTTCATCGAGCTCCTGGGCGAACACTCTTATGTCAAACGTTGATGGATCAATAGTTACCCACGAGTACTCATACGCGTCTGGCATTCTCTTGTACGCAGATTCGAGTCCGTTTGCTACGATTCCGAACAGCTTGTCGATTTCGATGCCCTTATCGTCTGCCAGCGCCTGTAGCGCCATTGTCATTTCGTTTGTCATTGTGCCACTCCTGTGGTCTTTTATTAATTTTTCGGTTTAAATTGTCTGGTTTAGCCCTCTTGAGCGCGCCTAGAGACCCTCAAAAATAACTAAGGCTTTAACTATAGCCAAAACAGCCAGCTTTTGGTTCTATTCCTTAGTTTGAATCGCCAGCAATAGGCCAGATTCAAGCCAGCACGGGCGAAAGATGTACGACTTGTATTTGCTGATGCCTCTACAGGGGCCAAACACAAGCGTACTGTTGACTAGGGGCCATTTGAGACCTTTAGTCTGATTGACTTCTACATCCCCAGAGACTGGCACAAGTGACACGATATGGCCATCTGATCGGGCAAAAATAGCCATATCGCTAACGCAGCGGACAGACTGAGTTGGTGAGACTAATTGAATGTCTAGCTCCAAATACAGCGAACTGCAAATGACCAGTTGGATCGCTAGCTGGTGGTCAACCCTTCCACCAAACGCTCCAGCCACCACGATCTTAGAGTTTGGGTTGTTGCCAGCAACCCACGAAAGAGCAATTTCAAAGTCTGTTTCGTCTTTGTCCACTTCTGCGAGATGCATGTCGGCTTTGGACGACTGCACCTTACCCAACACCAAAGGTTCAATAGAGTCGCAATCGCCAAAGAAATGATCAATCTCGAGCTCAGCCCGTGCCAGCCAGTTAGCTCCCCCATCAACTGCAACCACGCAATCTGATTCAGCAGCCAGCCGCCTAAGCCAACTATGAGAACCAGGTTCCCCGGCGCATACTATTAAGGTTTGTGAAATTGTCACATAAACAATTCTAGCTGTGCTCAGCGCTTGTTGGTCTGTGGGGGCGTCTTCTGCTTCTGCGTTACTGGAGGAGAAGCTGCGCCAGGCCCAGAATGAGAACTGGCTGCTCCCTCTTTAAGGTCTGGCGCTCCCCCGGCAAACAGTCCGGGGCGTGGACCGTGTCGGAGCGGGTCTTTTTCTTCCGTGGAGCCCACTACAGGCTTGTGTTGGGCTTTTGGGGCCTTTGGGTTTGTTGGCTTGACCACGTTGGTTCGAACGGTTGCCGAAACATCTGAAAAAAACGAACGCGCCGCTCTGTCCGCCATGACGTACCATTCACGAGCTGGATACACAAACAAAGCAAGAGAAAGTGCCCCCAATGTGAAACCACCAAAGTAGAGGCCGAGGCCAGCTAAAGCTGGAACCCGAGAACCAAGAAAGACTTGTGCCATGCCGGGAATCAACAGCGCCGCCATCCCAAGCCCCAGCCCTATCGAAGGCATGATAAATCGTCTTTGTCTAACCTGTTCCATAGCCACCCCTTGAGTACTCGAGTCTATTGGGTTGCTTGAGGGATTCCGACCCTGCGTTCTGACTCCAAACTGATGTTCTAGGATTGCGGAGCCAAATACAGTAGGAAGCATTACTATCCAGGGCTTTACAGGAGCGCTTGCCACGTTAGTTAGTGCAATGATCAACGCAGCAAAGGCCATCTTTGCAAAATGACCGAGCTTCATCACCAGCCCAGCCTTGGAGAATCTGGCCCCTTACCTGGCCCTGTCGATTTATCATGGCTAAAACCGTCTTGAGGCCTAGAACCCTTTCCGGGTGCTGGCGGCTCTCCAAACAAGGATCGACCGGAGTTGTCGCTATCTGGTTTGTTGGCAGCCCCCGGTGACTCAGGTGATGTCGGTTCCTGATTGCAGAGTTGCGGTCGTGTAGTGTTGGGCGCAACTTGTGCGTCACCCAACACAGCTGGAGGTTGGTCGTTGTGTTTGTAATCGAGATAAGCAAAGAGAGCAGCAGGGACTGTGATGGCGGTCACTGCCTGGACCCAAGGGGATGTCGAAAGCTGAAGCAGATTATACGTTAAGGCCATCACAAGCGCCCCGATTAAGAACGGGGCTAACTGTTTCAAAATTTTCTTCGGGTTATACGAGACAAAACCAACAGCCATAGCTGCTAGTCCAACTGGGACGCTCCAAGAAAACCCGAAAATACCAAGGAGGGTTAAAAACCCAAATCCAACGATCACATCGGACACTCTATTTCTCTTGCTTCGAAACATAACTACTCCGCCAGATCGGCTTTCAGTGTAACGCCAGCGGGTCGGAATTGAATGGCTCCGCCCCGTCGCCGCTCAAGACTACGGCGCTAGCCTGCGAACAGAACTAAGTCTTGGCCCTCAGTGAAGGAAAGGCGTCGCGTTTTGGCGCGTCCCTAGAGGGACCTAGTGGGATGTCATCTGCAGTCTTGGTACTGATTGCACTAGGAATCCCGGAAGAAAAACTATTTCCTACGACAGGTTGGATGCTACTCTGAGTTACTGTTGCTTGTCGCGTTCGCTCACCAAGCGTCTTCGTAGAGTTCAGAACCTGGATTCGTTCAACTGGTGCGCTATCTTGCACCCAGCCTTCGATTTTTCCGAGCTGTGACACAGCTCTGGTGAACTCCGCATAAATACCAAGTACGACCATGAGACCTGTAAGCCAAACAACCCAATTCAGGTTTACAGAAGTTATCGCGCTCACAATGAGCCCAATAGCGCTAAACATAATGGCGAAAAATGCGATGGCATAACGCGCACTTAGACGAGCTTTCAAATCGTACTTAGAACCTTCTGTAACACTTATTACAAAGCCTGCTAGAAAAACGAACACCGTACTCAGAGATAGGATCGCCTGCGTGGAGCCAGCTATAAGCGACATAATGTTGCCAGCCGATTCTGCATTCATTGATAAGATCCTTGATATCAGTACTGTATTGACCAATAACATTCCGTATGAAAAGTAGATACCCAACTTAGTTTCATGCCTGATCCAAGCCCCTTCAGAGACGTCCCTGAGTTCAGGGTTTAGATATCTACTAATAATTTGCCGCATCATAACAAGTTTAAGTTTAACGCTTTTTCTTAGAGGCTGATAACGCAGCTTTCCAATCGAAGACAAGCTTGGCTTTGGTAATATCATCAAGCTCGATGGTCAGGTTGTCGGCGTCAGAGGTTGCTTTACCATCAATTTCTGTTGGTTCCACTTCAATAGCTGTTTCGTCGGCTGAAACGATTTTTCCCATTAGGTGATGTGGAGAAGATTTCTTTCGGACAGAGACCTGCTTACCTTGTGATCTCTGAAAGTGAATAGGTTTGGTCAATGGCTTCTCTAATCCTGGGCTTGTCACTTCTAAAGAAAAAGCTGACGGGAGCAGGCTTTGCTGTTCGATCAAAGGATAAACCAAGCGATTTACTTTGGCTAGCGTATCTGTGCTTACCCCGTCATCTGCATCCACTACAAGCTTGAGTAAACCGCCAGTCCACTCTGCTTCAACCAGCTCCACGCCCATGGTCTTAACAACTGGCGAGAGCGCCTCAACAACTCTGTTCTCTACAACTTCTGACATTTACTCTTCCCTCGACTTCTCTATTATGGCTACCTTCGCCTCAGAAGCGTTAGCGTCCTCGCCCTTGGCTTGAAGATTGCGATCCCTGTCTTGTTCGGCTGCTTTACGAGCCTCTTCTCTGGTTGACTTGGCCCGCTCTAGGGCTGCTTCAAAACCATTGTCACTAATGTAGGTAGCCCACTCAACTAACGCATCGACCATTTCATCTTCTGGAACAACAGCAACATTGACCCCCTTAATAAAGAGATGGCCCCGTTTGTTGCCAGCAGCAATTCCAAGATCAGCATCTCTTGCTTCACCCGGTCCGTTCACCACACAACCCATTACAGCTACTTGTAACGGCAGCTCTTTGTCTTGAAAAGCTTGCTGTGCTTTCTCTGCGACTTCGTAAACATCAATCTCTGCCCTACCACAGGATGGGCAGGCAATAAGGTCCACATTCTTTCGCTCTCTTAACCCCAAGCTTTCTAGGAGCGTGCGACCCATACGGGCTTCCTCAACCGGGTCAGTTGTAAGCGAGTAGCGAATGGTGTCGCCAATGCCTTCGTTAAGAAGCGTTGCAATGCCTGCTGTTGATTTTACAATCCCAGCCGGAGGTGGCCCAGCTTCGGTAACTCCTAAATGCAGTGGGTAGTCGACCTGCTCAGAAAGCTGACGGTAAGCCTCAATCATGAGCGGCACTGACGAAGCTTTGACCGATATTTTGATGAGGTCAAAATCGACTTGGTTGAAATAGTCAATCTCTCGCAACGCCGATTCGACCATTGCTTCTGGAGTTACTTTGCTACCGTACTTTTCGTACAGTTCTGGATCAAGCGAACCGCCATTCACGCCAATACGAATTGGAATGTTGCGGTCCTTAGCTTCGGATGCCACTGCTTTGATATGTTCAGGTTTGCGGATATTGCCGGGATTAAGCCTTAAACAATCAACGCCAGCTTCAAGCGCTTCTAAAGCCCTTTTGTACTGGTGATGAATGTCTGCAACAATCGGGACAGGACTTCGAGGCACAATGCGCGCCAACCCAACCGCAGCTTCGGGTTCGTTGCAAGTGCAGCGCACGATGTCAGCACCAGCAGCAGCCAAGGCGTAGATCTGTTGCAGAGTCCCCTCGACATCGGCGGTTTTGGTGATGGTCATTGACTGCACAGAAATTGGGGCATCGCCGCCAACCCCAACATTGCCGACCATCAACTTTTTGGTCTTCTTACGCTCGTAAGAACTCTTAATAAGCTGCATAAACTACCCTTTAACAGCTTCAGTCTACCCCCTAGTTGTGGTGGCTCTCCGGTTTTTATGAGGGCATGTTGCACTTCGGAAATTGAAGCGGAGCCCCACCAACCCAGCGTCAAACACTACAGCCGTCATTCACCCAGGCACTTTTCTACATTGAGCACTTCAGCCGTCATTCTCCGAGGCTCGAAGCCGAGGAAGAATCTCTAACTAGACCGAACCGAACGCGTTAGAGATTCCTCGGCCCCATCGAGAGGCCTTAGAATGACCAAAAAAGCGACATCCCAAATCGTGAACATGGTGGACAAGATAGATCCCGGGCCCGACACTACCTATCGGTAAGTAAATAATCAACACAGACACTAACAGCCTGTGCACTCACCGATAGAGGTCACCCTGTCCCCGATGGTTCCTTAGTTAGTAGTGAGTGGCCTGACGATGTCGAGAATCATGGTTGAAACACCGAGGGTAAGCAGCAGGAACATCACGACATAGGTAAGTGGCACCATCTTGTTAAAATCAGCGTAGTAGCGTCGCCCTTTGCGAGAACGGATTCTCTCGTAGGTTGCTATAGCAGCATGCCCACCATCGAGCGGCAAGAATGGCAGCAGGTTAAACAAGCCAAGGATGATATTGAAACCGGCAAGCATGAGGATTGCTTCGTCGATTCCATCAGACTCACCAGCTATAGAGACAAAGCCGATAACTGAGATTGGCCGGCTGCCTTCATCAGACGTTGGTTGGCAATCGGTTGCGATTGGATCAACACTTACTTTTTCGGCGGTACCGATACGACTCAGCGAGTTCCACAATGCTCTTGGAACTTCATCCAGACCAGACGCGGTGAGGCTGACGAACCTTCCGAAGGTTTGGAATCCAGCAAATGGACCCTGACGCTCCCTGATGTGATCGTTATGTTGAGATGAAAGACAGAGCTGCCCGTCGCCAGAAGCGGAAGTGCCAAGCGTTGCAGTTGTGACCGCTGTTTCACCCATGCGAACATATTCAAGGTTCACCGTCTCGCCAGGGCGTTCAATGAGGTAGCTGCGAAGCTCTTCAAAGGTTTCAGTCTCAACCTCATCAACAGCAACAATCCGGTCACCGGATTGCAACCCCGCCTCTTCTGCCGGGCCACCAACAGCGTCAATAGACCAACCAGATTCAGTATCGGGCACGCGCGCTCCGAAGACGCTCAACAAACCAGTGAGAAGCACAATAGCGATTGTGAAATGCATCAAAGAACCAGCCGTAATAACCAACATGCGCTTCGGGTAGCTCTTCGACATGTAAGAACGATCTTTGTCTTCTTCCGGAGGGGGATCAAGATTGTTCATGCCGACAATCCGAACAAAGGCTCCAAGCGGGTAAGTCCTTACCCCATACTCAGTTTCGCCTCGCCTAAAAGACCAAATACGTGGCCCCATAAATAGAAAGAACTGGGTTGCTTTCATCCCAGTCCAACGGGCTGTCATAAAGTGGCCAAGCTCATGAAGAAAGATTGACACCAGAAGACCAACAGCAATCCAGAACGTTGTTAGGTTAGTAAAGTACCAGAGGGCCCCAAACAATGCCGCTATGAAGATAAGCCCAACCGGGTTGGATCTAGTCTCATCAACCTCAGCAGGTTCACGCATTGGCAGCGGAGCTTTTTTCTGTTGAGTTGTGTCTGCTTCTGCCATTAGCTTACTACTGTCTCGATCAACGCCGTGGCCACTTCCCTAGCACGCCGATCTTGTTCTATAACCTCTGGTAACCCGTCGGCTATTCCACCTTCAAATTTATCTAAAGTGGCAGCAATAACGCCCGAAATGTCGATCCAACTGATGACCCCTTCACAGAAGGCTTCAACAGCTACCTCATTCGCTGCGTTTATCCACGCTGGAGCGGCCCCACCTTGCCTGGCTGCTGCATAGGCAAGCTCTAAACAAGGAAATTTCTGAATATTTGGAGGTTCGAAATCTAAGGTGAACGCTCTGGTAAAGTCCATAGCTCCGAAACTGGTGGCAGAGCGATCGGGATAGTTGAGAGCGTAGGCAATTGGCAGACACATATCTGGCTCTGACAGCTGAGCAATCGTTGAACCATCCGAGAACGTAACCATCGAATGAACTATCGATTGTGGGTGAACAACAACTTGAATATCGTCTAGCTGAAGCTGGCTGCCTGCCGGGGCTCCAAACAGCTCATAGGCTTCAATCACCTCAAGCCCTTTGTTCATCAAAGTTGACGAGTCGATTGTGATTTTCTTACCCATATCCCAGTTGGGATGTTTCAATGCATCCTTGAGAGTGACAGTTGAAAGGTCTTCCCTGGTACGGAACGGACCTCCAGAGGCTGTCAGCTGAATCGTTTGCGGTTGTTTGCCAGCCATTGCTTGATGGATAGCAGCGTGCTCAGAGTCGATCGGCAGTATCTCAGCACCCGGAGTATGTCTAACTTTCTGTACTAAGGGTCCAGCTGCAATCATTGACTCTTTGTTAGCCAACCCGAGTCGCTTCCCTGCTTGTAAGCACCCAACTGTGACTGACAAACCAGCGAAACCGACAATTGCGTTAACGGCAATATCAGAGGTTCCAGCTAGGTTCTGCAGTTGAGAATTTGGAACAAGCTCAATATTGAGATCAACCAGTTGCTCTCTGAGTTGTAACTGCAACGAAGCATCTTCAGTAGCCAGTGATACCGCTCTAGGTTTGAATTCCCTAGCTTGCTGCGCCAACAAATCAACGTTGCTGTGGGCTGTCAAGACCTCAACCTTGAAGCCTTCACTGGCCCGAATTACTTCCAATGTTTGAGTCCCCACCGAACCCGTTGATCCAAACAGCGCTACCGATACTTCATCCATTGAGACTAAAAGACCGGAATCAGATCAAAAAATGTAGCAACATAGTACGCACCTGGCAGAGCAAAGAGCAACCCATCAACCCTGTCGAAGACACCACCGTGCCCAGGCAGAATAGAGCCCGAATCCTTAATGCCAAGATCTCGTTTCAACATTGACTGTCCAAGATCTCCGATTGGAGCGAGCACACCAATTACTAGACCTAGTGCAAGGGCTGCGGTGAAGTTGCCTTTAAATACAAGACTTTCGTTGGAGATGATGTCTGAGAAGATGCCAATCATCAAGCCAGTTGCTAAGGCTCCTAGAAAACCTGTGAGCGAGCCTTCCCAGGTTTTACTTGGCGAAGCTGTGTGGAATCCAGTCTTTCCATAAGCCCTGCCACCAAGGTAGGCAAACACATCTGAAGCTGCTGTAATAACAATCGCAGCTATTAAAACTTGCCGTCCAGCTTCGTAGTCTGATCCTAGGATTAGACCTGCGAAACCAGCCAAGCCACCAACCCAAAGCACACCAAACAATGTGAGTCCAAGGTTAAGCACGGGCCGTTCTGTATCGGCGCCAGTCAGATACCAAAGCGCCCCAAAGATGACCACCAAACCAATGATGAGCGGAAAGGCTTCAGTTCCCCTAAAAAACGCTGCGGTAGGTATTGCGAGAACCGATACATAGCCCAGCACTTTGGCCGGATTCAACACTTCAGATTTCATTGCCTGGAATAGCTCAGCAACTGCAAGCAGGGCAACAACGCCAACCAAAGCAATTGCAGTTAAGTCACTGATGAGAAGCAGCGCAGCAGCTATTGCAAAGACAATAAGACCCACGGCTGATGCCTGCCCTAAGTTGCGGTCACCTTTAGGAGCTGCGAATTCTTCGACCGCATCGTCGATCTCCGCTACACGCTCAGCGGGTTCCTCAATTGCTGGCATTTCCTTGGATGGAAAGTCTTCGGTTTTCAGATCCGGGTCAGAAGCTGTCGCTTCCACACTGAACCTGTTAGGTGCCTTTTCAGAAACGGCTGCAGCTTGCTGCTGAGCTGCCCGTTCAGCAGCGATCCGGCGTGCTCGAGCTACTCGAGGATCGTTCTCTCCACGGCGAGTCGAACGGGATGCCATGGTAGGAGAGGAACGAATTTCCGGAATCTGACCTGTTACGTCATCATCCTCGTCGAACACAGAGCTAAGCTCGGTGCCCCACTTATCTTCATCTTCTTCCAGCTGCCACTGCGGACCAAATGGGTCATCTTCGGTGTCAAAAACCGATGGAACGTCGCCCGGAGGTGAGCTCCAATGTCCTAATCCCGCTGCTTCTGCCTGCGCATCTAACTCTTCATCTCCAGAATCAGATGGCCCTCTTCTCTTGATCATTAAAACCTCTTACGAACAAGTGTAACGGGCCGTGGCTTAGACTTCGAGTAACTCTTGTTCTTTGTGTGACAAAGCACCATCTATGTCAGCTTCGGCTGATTTTGTCACTTCATCGAGGTTTTTTTCAGCTCTCTCAAGCTCATCAGACGACAAATCACCGTCTTTTTCGCTTGATTCAAGGTCTTTTCGCAGGTCACGTCGAATGTTACGAATCGAAACTTTTGCGTCCTCAGCCATAGATTTGACCAATTTCACCATCTCTTTGCGGCGCTCCTCGGTGAGTGGTGGAAAGTTCAAACGCAGAGTTCTACCGTCGCTGCTGGGAGCTAAGCCGAGGTCTGAGTTGATGATTCCACGTTCCACAGATTCCAAATTGGCTGCGTCGTGTGGAGTTACTAGCAACTGGCGAGCTTCAGGAACAGATACAGAAGCGAGCTCCTGCACTTTCATCTCAACACCATAGGCTTCACAAGTGATCTTTTCTACCAGCTCTGGAGCGGCACGCCCCGACCGTACGGATGAGAACTCGCTTTTGGCATGACTAACAGCCTTAGCCATTCGTTCTCTGGCGTCTTCAATTACAAGATCTGATATTTCGCTCATTGCACTATCGTACCGATAGATTCACCGCTTAGCAGACCTTGTAGGTTTCCCTCACCCATTAGATCGAACACTACGATTGGCAGATCGTTCTCTCGAGCGTGAGTGATTGCTGTTTGGTCCATAACCCGCAAGTCTTTATTGATTACTTCCAAGTATTCAAGGGAATCAATCTTGGTAGCTCCAGCGTCCTTCTTAGGATCAGCTGTGTAGATCCCGTCCACACCAGAATGGGTGCCTTTCAACAACACATCGGCCTGAATTTCTACAGCCCTCAATGCAGCAGTATTGTCAGAAGTAAAGTAAGGGTCACCAGTGCCGGCCGCAAAAATTACAATGCGTCCTTTTTCAAGGTGACGAATAGCACGGCGCCGGATGTACTCTTCTGCAATCTGTGGCATGCGGATAGCAGTTTGCACCCGGGTGTACACTCCTCTTTGTTCGAAGAAGTCTTGCAACGCCAGAGCATTCATCACGATGGCGAGCATTCCCATGTAGTCGGATTGGGCACGGTCGATGCCACCTTCTGCCCCGGTCATACCACGCCAGAAGTTACCACCACCAACGGCAATGGCTATCTCTACGTCATAGGCTTCACGAGCTTCAATAATGTCATCGACGATCTTTGTGATTGCCTTGCCATCAATGCCAAACCCCTTCTCTCCAGCAAATGCTTCTCCAGAAAGTTTCAGAAGAATCCGGTTCCAGCGAGGGGTTTTCTTATTTGACATTGAACTCCAATAATTTGTAGTGCGACTTAATTTAGCGGCACAAGTTTAACCGATGGCTGCCATGACTAGCTTTGTGATTTTACCTGAGCCGATCTTTTGCGTAACGGTCTCTTTTTCACCGAACACACCCTGCTCAAGAAGAACAGATTCGCCCAGCCAAGAGTTCACTCGACCTTCAACGATCTTGTCCCAAGCTTGTTCTGGTTTCCCTTCAGCCTTGGTGATTTCCAAGAAAGCTTCACGTTCTTTAGCGATGTCTTCTTCAGGAACTTCATCACGAGAAAGGTAACGAGGCTTAGCGAAAGCACAATGCAGTGCTACTTCATGCAAGGTTTCAGGGTCAACGCCTTCTGCTTGAAGCATTACGCCGATGCGTCCGCCACCGTGTAGGTATGCGGTGAAATCACCCGCTGAAGCGTCGATTGTGTCAACTACTCCAACTTCGATGTTCTCTTTGATTGTGATCTGAAGATCTTCAAGCTCAGCCTTCTTCTCATTCACAGCATCAACGCCGTTGGCAAGAACAAGATCTGCCAATGAGTTAGCGAAGCTGTTGAAATCTTCTGACTTGGCGGCAAAGTCTGTCTCTGACTTGAGCTGGACTAGAGCAGCTCCAGAATC
>JAHDFH010000022.1 GCA_020628305.1 Acidimicrobiales bacterium
AATCCTGAACACCATCACCATTCGCATCAAACCAAACAAAATCACCAATACTGCCGAGCATGTCGTTTGTGAAAGTCACAGCCGTTGGAACATAGCCGGCAGCTGTTTTATCAGTCACCTGTATAACATCACCAATTGCTGGAACTCGGGAAGAAAGAATCCAACCCATCACCGATGTTTCAACAACGTCATATTCACACGGAGTGGTCCCATCAACAGCAAACACCGATAGATCCACAAACGATCCTGTTCCACCCACAGCTGCAATTGTCAGCGTTGGATCTGTGTCATAAGGTGCCGGTAGCGGGCAGTTGGCTGAAGAGAGCGTGAACTCCCAATCAATAATCGAAACACCAGAACCAACAACCTTCGTCACCTCAATATCGCCGACAGGAGGACCTGACTCAAACCCAAGATCGATAGACAAATCAGAATTAATATCATCCACATACGGATCAATAGACTGATCCATCAAGTATGGGTCCTCATCGGCAAGGTTCGTCAACACACCATAGCTGTAAGTGAACACAGAAGTCACAGCATCATAAGTACCAGTCGCATCAACTAAGGCATTATGATCGACAGTCTCATCAACACCAACATCAACAGCAACACCACCAACAGTTGGAGCCCGACCAACATCACCCAAAGGAACGGTCAAGTAATAGTCACCCTCATCAACACAAGCAAAGAAATAGCGACCGTTACCGTCAGTCACATCAGATAGCACCACCGCATTAGAAACAGCATCACGCAACTCAACCGTCACACCAGACAAAGGAGTGTCCACCCCATCGGTGAAGATACCATCACCATCAACGTCAGTGAAAACTAAATCACCAATAGCGCCACAATAAACCTTAGTAGTCGAATTCTCAGACTCAGCAAGAAGAGAAATACCCGACATGCGGCCATCTGCATCGTTCGTATAAACGTTGTTAGCAGAGCCACCAGCACCCTGCATCTCAATATCGAAGTAGATTACCTGCTCTGCGTCAAGGTTTGTTGTGATAAATCGCAGCGCTGTAACATCAGAAACAGCTGGACAACCACCAACACCAGCCACCGAATCATCAAAAGTGCACGGCCAAAAACCAGAACCAATCGTCTGCCCCGCAGCAATCGCCAAATCAGGATCCTTCTCAAGCAAAGTCGGATCAGTATCAGACACATGCACGACCACATCAGGAGACTCAATATCGACCCTACGGACATCAACAAGGGTGAGATCACCATCAAAGGTTGAATCAGCAGGCAACTGAGAACCAGTTATGTCATTCACAGCACGATCGTCACCCAAATAGGGAAGGACATCAATCACATCTGCATTTCTGACTCCACCAACAAGATTTACATATGACATTCTATGAACAAACGGAGTATCAACAGCTACAAGTGGATCAAGTGAGACCTTGTCTATAGCAAATGCAGACGCATTCGCAATCAACAGCCTAGTACCATCTACGTAGATATCGGTTCCGTCAATCGCAGCTGCAGTACCACCATTGCATTGGAACAATGTGCGTGGGTATTGTTTCAGCTGGTCATCAGACGCTACCCAACCAATAATGTTAATGCAGGTACTCGCAGCCACGGTATTGGCAATACGAATCTCAAGATTGAGATGATCCTGAAAGAAGGTTGCTCGACCCAATTCGTTAATCTCAAGCGAAGGCATATCCCAAACGTAAGTAGTCCAGCCTAAATCATCTCGCTGTGCTGGATCTGAAACACAATCTGAAGAGTCTATGAATGATGGGTTGCAGTTGTAGATCACCTCGTTGAACATGTGATCTGCGCCTTCGATTGTGGCTCCTGGCTGTACCGTTACATAAAAATTTTGCTCCTCAATAAACGAGCCTTCAAGAGCCGGAATCGAAAGAAAATCAGCGTTGGAGGTAACAAGATGAACAGACCCGGCATTAACAGTTGGCGGGCCGTCTCGAAGGATCCCGTTCGTTAAGTAGAATTCGTAGTCAAACGGAGTCGTAGGCCCCACGGTGTCATTTGTCCAAACAGCCACAGAACCACCGATGGCCACTGCAGCGTCCCTTGGCTGCTCTGGCAATCTAGAAGAAAGTTGGTATGCTCTGCGCGGCATGAACGCAATAGGATTGTCCAATGGGACGGTCGTCAACTCCTGTGTTCCCCATTCAACCAGATCACCAAAACGATAATTCAGATAGTTCCCTATCCAATCTCCGTAAGTTGGATTATGGTGCTCAGCAGAATCACCTGGAACGAGGTTGGGATCAGTCTGAATTCTAAACGCAACTTCGAACCTTGAGTCAGGCGGGATATCGTCGATCCCTGTTACCTTGACAAAGTCAACTGAACTTGCTCCACCACTCAATGCAGTTGGATCAGTATTCCATTCAATTCCAGGATCATCACAATCAACAGGGTTGCCATCAGCTCCAAAAGGATAAACAAACCCTGCGAGAGAACCGTACTCAATCACAGCATTGTTGACATCAAAGGTCGAAGCGGTATTGGCCGTTTCGAACTCTACAGCAGCAAAGGTATCCACCCGGTCAGCTGTCATAGTGTTGAAGCCATCAGCAAAAGCCTTTAGCGTGTACCTATCTTTTTGTATCACGTCACACATCTGTGCATCTGAGGCACTTAGAACAGATGTTGGACGGACAACATGCTGCATTGAGATGAAAGCATCTTGACCAGGATAGAACTCGCCAAGACTAAGTGCCGCTCCAGCCGGATGATTGAAGACATCAGGGAACCGCGCAAGCCATGTCATGGGTATCTTATTCTCATTCGCCAAGTCGCCGTCTCTGGTTCCACCATGAAAGCTCTTGCCAAAGTCTCCGTCGAAGCCAACAGGTATATCCACACAGGCTTCGTTGTTATCAAGAACGTTGTCAGTCTGAGTCGAAGCATCACTACTTGTACCGACAGCTGTTACTGGCGGCGCTACGTTACATATTGTTGTCTCATTAGTGACAGGATCACGATTGGCAATGACCTCGTCTATATCGTAACGAATCTCAAGGTAAACACTGGCCCATGATGCCCATTTGTTCGTGTTCGGATCGACCGATGAATACGACTCAGTCTCGGTTGCGTTAAATCCCAAAAACAGATCAGTAAAACCTGTTCCGTTACCGTAAACATATGGACCATTCAGAACGGTTTCATCTACAACGCTCACATTTATATCACCGCCTGTTCCGCTTGGCTGGTCGCACGTCCAAGTAGCATCAAATCGATTCGCTGGAAATGGGATCTGCTGAGCGCTAGTGCTTGCACTGCGGGCCTGGTAGTCACACGCCTGCAAGGTCGCTGAAGTCCAAAGACCCCCGTAGCTTGCATTATCCACATAGTTGAACTCCACAAGGTCACCTTGTTCAGTCCCCTTGATTCCAGCTCCATACAGGCTGTTATTACCCACTACGTCAGGACCAACCCACATCGGCCAGTCAACATCTACGTGGGTGACGTTGCCACTTGCATCGCGCACAAATTCGTACACCAGGCTGTAGCGGCGCGAGTTAGTATGCTTTCCGAGGTCTATCTCGCCAGGCCCCGCCACAATCTGGACCGCTACGTTGTCGGAAACAACTGGAGTTGGGTCATCAGTTGGATCACCAGAATCGTCATTAGCCCCCTGAACATGTTCAGCAGACAGAGAAAAGCCAAAGTCAATTGTTGTTCCGTTCTGGTTGGCTCCAACGTTATAGAGAAGGGGGATGGCAATAATGCCACCAGTGTTATTTGGACCTGGAATAACACAGGTAAGGTCTCTACCATCATTGCTCAACCCTGATCCAGGACCAGTACAAATCGGATGTAGGTCTGCCCACTGAACACCCTCTGGAAGTGTGTTGGCAACAAACGTTAAATTCTGATACTGATGCTGAAAAGCATCTGTGGAGTTAGCTGAGATATCAAATCTAACTACACCAGAATCGTAAGTCGCTATCTCGCTGTTACATTTATCAGTGTCAAGTGTTGAAAGCGGGTCCGTCCCGTCATACAACAACGGCTCCCCCGCACCATTAACCGTTGGGTCCTCGACACAATCAACAACATTCGCACCAAGAACAATCTTTGGCGCAGCGGCTGAAGCAACAGACGGAACTGCAACCAACACCGATGCCGCCATAGCGAACGCTAGGAATACCCGCCACAGTTTACTTTTGGCAGAAACAGCTAAAAACATAACAATCCTCAAAACAGCTAACCCTCGAAACATCGGCCAAAAACCGAAAAAAATTAACAAGGTATGGTTCTGCTGCTATTTCACAGAAATTACGCTGAAACAGCCTTATTCAGAGCATCCTCGCTGACGAAGCCAAAAAAAGCTTTCAACACCACTCCATGGCTGTCTACCAGCAGTGTTGTAGGTACACCATCGATACTGTAGCGCTCTAGAAGATCAGGATTTTCCTCAGATACAACATTGATGACGCTGAGGTCTTGATCAAAACCTGCCAGCTCATTCAAAACTTGCGTACAGCTCCTGCACTTAGGTGATGTGAAAGCAATAGCTGTTAACCCAGTCTCGGAAATATCGAAATCAGCTGGGTCTAGCTGTGTTGGCGCCTTATAGTTGAGGGCAGTCGGAATGTCAGGCTTTCTCTTCTGCAACACAGCAGCAATCGCTACACCAACAGAAATCGTCGCCACTAGTATCCCCAGCTGCACGACCATTTCTACTCCACTCCTACAGGAACCCCAGGTATTGTGTTGGCCTGTGAAGCTGAAATTATCTGTGCCTCAACATAGACCGGAGCGCTGGCGCTCACTGCTAAGGCTGCGTCCCTACCAACCGTTGACGCCGGCACCTTAAAGAAAAGTCGCTCATTGCCAAGCTCGGTTCTAACCGGATTATCTACCCCTGCAATTGTTAAAGGCGCTGACCCTAGAGTGTCTGAAACTGTGACGGTGGTTCCTGCAGTTGGCGCATACACAGTTATCCAAGTAGAAGTATCACTAGGCGTTTCCAGGTCAGGTAGCACCCAGTTTTCAACGGGAGCGAATGCAACACCACCCGAGGTCATCAAACCGGTAGACATTGAATCTGGTGTGGCGGCATCGAACTGAGTAAGAGGGATCAAATCTCCACCGTCACCAACTTGCGGGGTTTGTTCTGCGATTGCAATCTCATCCTGAAAGTCGAATGCATCTTCAACTTTTTGACCAAACTGCCAACGCTCGGCTATAACGGGCAAAGCATTAGAAGAGATGACCTCAACAGAAAAATCGATCGGGAGAATAAACCCTAAGCGTTGAGCCTCTGAAACCAGATCAATTACGCTTAAGCTACCGGGCAGAATCTCACGTTCGATAGGGATATATATCGTCTCTTTAATCGCCGTGTCAGAGGGCCAAATATCCACCAATATCTCAGCTGTGTTTTCATCAACTGTTTCGATATCAAGCGCCGCTGGATTGTAGACGGTAAGTAAATGTGTTGTGTCAGGGTTAACCCTGCCAGAAGTGAAGAACCAGTTAGTTTGAGCTTGAGCGCTACCTAGCTGTAGGCTAGCTCCTGAAGCTCCCCCAGAAGTTGACGTTTCTTCCTCGACTTCGCCATCAGCCGCTTCTTCTTCATCAGCTGTTTCTTCATCAGCTGCGGCGAGGTCCGCTTCGAGTGCTTGACTAGCAGCAAATAACTGTTCATCTATGGTCTGCAAACGCTCCGCCACTATTCTCCCTTGTCGGGACTTAACAATGACCGCTATGTGCTCCCTACTTTCAAACCCTGGAGCTGTATGAATGGGAATCTGCTGAACCGAATTAGCAAACAAGGTAATTCCTTGAAAGCGTTCAATATCTGTTGGACTGCTGCGACCAATAACCTGTAGCTGAACATCAACGCTGACATCTTCCGGATAAGGGTTCATCAACGTTATGTACTCTCGCGAACCTTCCTTGACACGCCCAGTTGCGAAATACCAAGTCTGATAGCAAACACCCTCCGGCAGACGACTCCACGCTATGAGAGACCACACTGCGCCCGCCCACAATCTGAACAGTCAATCCCGCTAACTCCGATGAATCCTCGTCGGTAACTGGGTCGATGTCAGATGCTTTGATAGAAATCGTTTCACCAGGTGGGACTTCAAGGTCAGAGCTCGATCCGCGACCAGCTTCGGTTAGTACAGTGACGGCCGCTGTTGATGCGGTCTCGGCTGACAGGTTCGAGATCTTTACTGTATGATCAGCAACTCCACCCACAGATCTTGACCCTGTTGGACAGAACCAAGCTTGATCAAGAGCAGACGGGCCGCTCATAGCTGCATTTGGCAGAGGCTGAATCACTGTCAGGTCTTCATTAGCTTCAAGAGCTGTGTCGACGTATAGCCAAGCACCAACCAAGGCCGCTAACATCACAACAGGGAAGAGCTTCCTCATCGTTCAGCTCCCTTGCGAGTTTGTGCAACCACAATCGCCGTCGAGATCAGCAAAAACTGAGCCAACAAGGAAAGCGTCCGCAAGAAAGAAAAGCCATAGTCGAGCTCTACTGTGCCTTCAGGTCCCGGTTCGAGCACCATCATGCCGTCGAACCCAACCGAGGCTTCAGAACGAACTCCTCCAACTGAGAAATTGTTCTCCGATAAAGCAACATACACAGCCTGATCCTCTGGCACCTCAATTTGCCAACGCCCTGGCCGTCCAGAAACCTCCCGCGATGCGACTGGGTTGGAGGCCAGATCCACTTCAAGCTGGTCTAGCGCCGTGGTGGATTCAGCGTCAGTAAAGTTAGCAAGCGCTGAGGCAACACCCCCAGAGGCGATATTGCGGTAGATAGTGAAATCGTCATTGCCTGATTTATCAAGCTGAAGATCTAGCTGCCGCTCTAGTGCTGCTTCCAATCGACGATCGACCGGATTGGTCTTGTAGTTGCGAGCTATCTGCTCGGAAACAACAACATAGTCAATACCGTATGATGCGATTAAAGAACCGAGCGAAGAAGTTCCACCTTCATAAGCAAGGTCTAGATGGCGAGCAACTCCACTGCCGCCACCAACTGGTCCAGGCACCCACTTGTTTCTAACATCCACCTGAGCGTTGCTGATAGCAAACTCAATTCCGCCAGGCGTTGGGTAAGTATCGACTGGTATCACTGACGGTTCACCAAGCCAAAGAATCCGTCCAGTAGTTTCAACCTCAGACTCGTCAACGATACGAGATGCAAACAAAGCCTCAGCCGTTGAACGCCGTGGAGTCTCTGGCATGGCCCAGCGACCACTTGAGGCCATCGTAACCCCACCGCTGAAAACCAGAAGCAATCCAACAGCTGTTATAGCTGGAACGATGTAGCGAGTGCGAGAAACTGACCGTCCAAAAGAAAGCTCGAAATCTCCGGCAGCTGAAGCAATCACAAGCAATAGCCCAACAGCAGACATAGCCATTAGCGACTCTGTTGCCGGCAGATCGTATGGCAGTAGATCTTGAGACTCAATCCAAAGACCGAGCGAAGTTAATACAAAGAGTGCAAAGCCAGAGAACATGGCATGCGACGGCTTAGCTTTGCTTAGCAAGGCTGAAGCAAAGGCAAAGACCGGAAGAACCGCTCCGGCAACAGCAAGAGTCTGGGTTGAAACGTTAAGTGCAAAGACATCACCGGCGGCAGCAAAGTCGGTAGACCGAAACACAAGGATGTCTAAAGCTGACAGTTCTGCAGCTTCAGACGACTTAGAACCTGTCAGCCAGCTCCAAGAGAAATTGCTTATTACATCAAAGCTCCAAGGCAGCAACAATACAGCGGGAACGATAACGGCGCTAACAGCGGCCCCGAACAGTCCCCTGAAGGCTCTTACGTTACTCACCGACACAGCCATCAAAGCCAACGCCATGAACACTGCCACCACTACAGCAGAAGGGGCAAACGTTGCAACAGCAGTGACCAGAAATCCAAATCTAACAATGCGAACCGGCAGCGTGCGCGGAGCAAAGAAGTTGTCCTCTGCATCCTGACGTTCAGCGAAGGGTTCAACGTTCATGAGCTTAAGCAAGGATGTAAGCATGAAAGGAAGTGAGCACCAAATAATGAGTGAATCCCAACGACCTGCCCGCATAATTGAGAAAACCACTGGGTTTAAAACATACAGTGCACCAACGATTGAACCTATGCGAGGACTCCCGTACGGTCGAGCAATACGCGATGATCCCCAATAACCAATCAGTAGCGGGCCAAACAGTAACAGCCGATCAAATAAGCCCGGAGCAAAGAAAAAGAAACTGCGCAACGTGCCTAGAAACAGATACGCTAACGGCGCATTGGCTTCACCGCCTGTGCCTGCGGATCGCCAACCACCTAGCCACTCACGAATCAAACCAAGCGAGTTGCCCATGGCTGGGATCTGTCCAAACACGTTGTAGGAGCTGGTCAAAATGCTTCTCGAGGCGAGGATTAGGATCACCATCACCACACCAAACACGATCAACGAATGGAAAGCGCTAGCAGAATCGGTTCGAGAGGACGCTGAGGTAAGCACCGAGTCAACACGACTTTGCCCAGCCTCAAACTTTTCACGCCAGAACTGGCTCAGCTGCGCTGACCCACCCAACTGCTTCCTACGCACCTCAGCGTCAGACAGTTTACGAATTCGCTTAAGCTGTTTGCTGCGCTGCCTGGCCGAGCCCCAACGTGCTATGTTCCAGGGTATTGCAGACAAGACCTCTCTTGCGTGTTTGCGACGACCGTTGAAGAGCGCGTACAACCCTTCCAAAACAATAAGAACCACTGCCATTGGAATTGTAGAAAATCTTGACAGCCCAGAGGTGTTGGCTATCACCGACCTTAAGCGATGTCTAGTTTGCAGCCGACGACGAAACCCGGACGTGACCTTCTGATCGGCTGACTCAATGTGTTTTGCTTTGGCCTTAGGAACAATACGAACTCTTGCACCTACAGCGTGCGCCCGCCAACACAGATCAAGGTCTTCTCCAATAAAACTGATGCCTTCGTCAAAGCCACCAATTGCTGACAATAGATCTGCTCGAACTAACTGGACTCCTCCGGGCACGCAGAAAATATCTCTAGGGCTGTCATATTGCTGCTGATCGAACTCTCCTCGGTCAACCTGCTCTACTACGACACCAAATCGGTCGGAACTGACTCCGACTTGGAGAATTCTACGAGGATCATCCCACTCAACCATTTTGGGTCCAACAACTGCGGCATTGGACTTATAGAGCTCTGCCATCATGGTGGAGACACACGAACGCTCTAGAACCACGTCATCGTGGCAAAACATTAGAAAAGGGCTACCAGAGACAAGTTCGAGAGCCTGATTTGCAGCTACAGACCATCCCGGATCGCCAGCGATTCTATGAATATAGGCTTCTGGAAGGGCAACAGCAATTCTTTCAGCGACTGGGTTCTCACTTCCGGCATCAACGACTAGGACCGAAAGGTTCTCATAATCCTGCTCAGCCAGCGAGTAGAGCATGTCTTCAAACCAGACGCCAGGATCTTTGGCAACAACTACAGCAACAACTGCAGGAATGTCCACATCAGCAGAGTTTGTGTGGGTAGCGGTATTTATAGTGCCTGGTTGCTGGGTTGACATAAGTTCCAAAACTCTACGAGTAGATGGAATAATACTGGAAGTAGCTGAGAAAAAGACTCTGTTAAATCACATAAGTGGAATTAAATTCCATGCGTATAATCTCTTCGGGAGCATTCTAATGATCAAAGCGCTTGTAACCGGAGCCGGTGGCTTCGTAGGCCCACATCTAGTAGCGAGGCTACAAGAACATGGCCAGGACGTTATCGAACTAGACAAGGGCAATGGGCCAGATCTCAGAGATCCGCAGGCATGGCGGTCAGTTGTATCTGAGACCGCCCCAGACATTATCTACCACCTAGCTGGTTGGAGCAACGTTGGAAGCTCTTGGGCGAAACCAGCGACCTGTTTTGAAGTAAACGCAGTTGGTACCGTCAACGTGCTTGAAGCAGCCAGACACGGATACGTAGGCAAAGTCATTATGGTGTCATCGGCGGACGTTTATGCTCAGGCAACAGACGCAGCCATTACCGAAACCCATCCGACCGAAGCACGAAACCCTTACGCTACAAGCAAGCTCGCCGCAGAGTTAGCTTGCCGACAGTTCTATTCCGGGTACGATCTACCAGTGGTGGTTGCTCGCCCTTTCAATCACATAGGACCAGGTCAAGGGTCAGGCTTTGTCGTAGCTGATTTTGCTAAACAGGTGATCGCAGTAGAACGAGAAGAACTAGCGGCTGTCAAGCATGGAGACCTTTCAGTGAAACGTGACTTTACAGACGTTCGTGATGTCGTAGCTGCGTACCATTCACTAGGCGAAAAGGGTATCCCTGGAGAAACATACAACATCTGTTCCGAATCACCAGTACAGATTAGCGACATACTCGAAAAGCTCACGATGCTCTCCCCCGGTAAGATTCCAAAGCAAGAGGATGCGCAACGACTTAGACCTGTTGACTGTCCAACCAAGTTTGGAGACGCTAGTAAACTCAAAGCCACTACGGGCTGGGCTCCGCAATATTCTCTAGAAGAAACTTTGGCCGACATCGTGGACGCCGAAAGACTACTTAAATAGCTTCAGCTATGGCAGTTCCGATTTCCGACGTCGTGCCCGACACTTCAATAGTGGACTGAAGTGCTTGGCGGGTCTTGGCGGCTTCGTCGACGTAACCGAGAAAATCGAGCATCATTGCAGCTGATATGACAGCCGCTCTAGGATCTGCTTTCTGTTGGCCCGCTATATCTGGAGCTGAACCATGCACAGGTTCAAACATCGATGGACCAGTTCCAGCAGCATTGAGATTCGCAGACCCCGCTAGTCCTATACCTCCAGAAACCGCACCTCCCAAATCAGTCAAAATGTCTCCAAAGAGATTGTCAGTAACAATCACGTCATACATCTCTGGCTGCTGCACGAAATAGATACAGGCAGCATCGACATGATTGTAGCTGGTCTCAACGTCTGGGAAATCTAGCGCCACTTCATTCACTGTTCGCTGCCACAGATCACCAGCAAAGCTGAGAACATTCGTCTTATGTACTAGTGTCAGACGACTGTTGCGTCGTGATGCCAGCTCAAAAGCGTAACGCACACATCGCTCAACACCCATGCGAGTGTTTACCGAACCTTGGGTCGCAACTTCATAAGGGGTTCCCTTTCGCAATACCCCTCCTTCGCCAGCGTAAGAACCTTCAGTGTTTTCTCGCACCACTATAAAATCATGGTTTGAGTATTTGAATGGTCTTTGGTTGATGAACAGATCTAATTCGAAGCGCAGTTTGAGTAAAAGGCCCCGTTCTATAACTCCTGGTTGCACCTTAGGGTGCCCTACAGCACCAAGATAGATCGCATCAAAGGTACGCAGCTGTTCAATATCGTCCTGATCTAAAATATGCCCGTCCTGCAAAAAGCGCTCGCCCCCTAGGTTGAACTCGGTCACATCAACGTTGACCCCTAGCGCTGAAATTACCTTTATTCCTTCGGCAACCACCTCAGGACCAATCCCATCACCCCCGATTATGGCTATTCTGCTGGACTTACCTGCCATGACTCTCCTTTTGGACATGGCTAAGACTAGTAGAAGTTTCGATCAATATCGGCCTAAAGAGCTTAAGAGCTACTCAGTTACAGCCGAAATAGGATTAAGGGTGTAAACCATGACTAGTGCAGAAGAAAACTGGGAAAAAAAGTGGCTTGATCTTGAAAAAGAACAGGCCGTTGAGTCTTCTGTTGGGCCGCGCAACAAAAAGCTACCCACAGGAATCCGCCCCGATATCGCCCTGACCTCCCTTGGAGCTGTCCTAGGCGCTTCTTTTATGGGAACAGTCTGGTTTCTAGGATTCTGGTATGACCTCTTTGAATCATCAGCGCCTTGGTTCGCTCTAGCTCTAGCTGGAGGTATTGTCTACGGCGTAAAATTTGGCTCTACTAGACGCAGCGCTTCAGATATGGTTATAGCCGGCATCACCTATGTGGTTGCGCTGCTGGCCGTTCTTGGCGCCATAACCTACCATTCAAGCACAAGTCTCAAAAGCAATGAATTCAGCCTCAGTAGCTTAGAGAACCTTATGTACAAGCGACACTTTGACTCTTTTGATGAAGCGAAAACTTACATACTCGGTTTACTCATCGTCTTAGTCTTGACGAGCACCATCAGACGCAAATAGGTTCGCAGCCGTTAAACGAGAAATATCGTGAGCTTCTAGCTAGGCTAGCTCGCATGACCGACAGTAACCAGTTCTCCAAAGAAGCCTACGATCGCCTAACAGCTGAGTATGAAGATCTCACCACTCGGGGCCGAATCGAAATCGCGCAGAAAATCGAAACGGCTAGAGAACTTGGCGACCTCTCAGAAAACGGTGACTATCACGCCGCCAAAGAAGAACAGGGAAAGATGGAAGGGCGCATTGCTCACCTTTCAGCGCTAATCGAAGACGCTGAGATTGTCGAGCTCTCTGGTGATCTTTCATCTGTCCAGCAAGGATGCGTTGTTTCCATTCAATACGAAGGCGACGATGAGGTAGAGAAATATCTGATTGGATCCATTGAAGAAAAACGCGAAGGAGTCGCTGTGATGTCGCCAGGCTCTCCCCTAGGTCAGGTCCTAATTGGAGCAGGCAAAGGCTCTACGGTTACTTTCGAGTCTCCAAATGGACCTTTAGCCGTTTCAATTGTTGATATTGAGGCGTAAGTGAATACCCGAACAATCGCTGAGAAAATTTGGGATTCACACCTAGTAGCAGCTGGGATCAAAGGCGAACCTGACCTGTTATATATTGACCTTCACCTTGTCCACGAAGTAACATCGCCCCAAGCCTTTGAAGGTTTGAAACTAAACTCAAGACAGGTCAGACGCCCTGATCTCACACTAGCAACCGAAGATCATAACGTTCCAACAACTGACACCAACTCTGAGATTGC
Organism: Acidimicrobiales bacterium; assembly: GCA_020628305.1. Classification (GTDB taxonomy): domain Bacteria; phylum Actinomycetota; class Acidimicrobiia; order Acidimicrobiales; family SZUA-35; genus JAHDDW01. Next base: position 12,901 of record JAHDFH010000022.1, read on the forward strand.
TGATCTAGTCAGCCGTCAACAAATCACAACCCTAAGAGAGAACGCAAAGGCTCATGGGATCGAACTGCACAGCATGGGATCTGACGGTCAGGGAATAGTTCACGTCATTGGCCCTGAGCAAGGTCGAACTCTTCCAGGTATGACAATTGTGTGCGGCGACTCCCACACCTCAACTCATGGAGCCTTTGGAGCGATTGCATTCGGTATCGGCACCTCAGAAGTTGAACATGTTCTCGCCACACAAACTCTGCCCCAGACAAGACCTAAAACAATGGCGATCAGCAGTGTTGGAACAATGTCTGAATATGCCGAGGCTAAAGACCTGATTTTGGCTGTGATCCGACAGATTGGTACTGGCGGCGGGTCCGCTCATATTGTTGAGTACAGAGGCGATGCCTTTACTTCCCTTTCGATGGAGGGACGCATGACGGTTTGCAATATGAGTATCGAGGCGGGTGCCAAGGCGGGCCTAATCGCCCCTGATGCAACCACGTTCGACTATCTACGAACCCGATGGAATAAATCGCAGGAGTCATGGGACAGCGCAATCGAGCACTGGCAGCAACTACCCACAGACAAAGACGCACAGTTTGATACCGAAATCGAAATCGATGTTGACGGTCTAGTCCCTCAGATCACCTGGGGCACCAACCCTGGCCAGGTTATTGGGCTTGACGAAGTGGTTCCGGATCCTAACGAGCTTGGTAGCCGGTCACATGCTGAAAACGCTGAACAGGCTCTTCAATATATGGCCCTCGAAGCGGGCACCCAGGCATCTGAGATATCTATTGACACAGTCTTCATTGGTTCGTGCACTAACTCCCGCATCGAGGACCTTCGAACTGCTGCCGCTATTGCTAGGGGTAACAAGGTTTCTAGCCGTGTCCGGACTCTTGTTGTACCTGGTTCACAAGCTGTCAAGAAACAAGCAGAAGCTGAAGGTATTGCTGATGTGCTAATTGAGGCTGGTTTTGATTGGCGAGAACCTGGGTGCTCCATGTGTCTTGCTATGAACCCCGACAAGCTTGAACCCGGTGAGCGCTGCATTTCAACTAGCAACCGCAACTTTGAAGGACGCCAAGGACAAGGTGGGCGCACACACCTAGCCTCACCAGCTGTTGCCGCTGCCTCAGCCATCACAGGTAAGGTCACTCATCCTGCTGAGGTAATGTCATGAAGCCAGTCAAAATTGTACAAGGAACTGCGGTGCCACTCAACCGGAGCAATGTCGATACTGACCAAATAATTCCATCAGACTGGCTAAAAAGAATCGAGCGAACAGGATTTGACCGCGGCCTGTTCTCTCAATGGCGTGATGAGCCCGATTTTGTGTTGAATGATCCAAATTTTGCAGGCGCTAGAGTCTTAATCTCAGGCGAGAATTTCGGTATTGGCTCCTCGAGAGAGCACGCTGTCTGGGCAATCCAGCAATATGGGTTCGAGGCAGTCATTTCTTCTCAGTTTGGAGATATTTTTTTCAACAATTCAACGAAGAATGGTCTAGTCCCCGTTTTACTACCTGAGGAGCAAGTTCAAGCCCTTATGAACGCTGTTGAGGCAAATCCTGAATTAGAACTAACTGTGGATGTTGAAAGACTAACCGTCGAAGCTCCCGGCATTGGACTTACGAGCAGCTTTGAGCTTTCTGACGTTCTACAAAGTCGTATTGTCAATGGCCTTGATGACATTGCGCTCAGTCTCACAAAATCCGATCAGATAGCTGAGTTCGAGGCTAATCGCCCCTCCTGGAGCTAGTTACTAGATAATTCGAGAATAGTGGATACAAAACTGTGTGTGGTGCGTCTAAAGTTTCGTAACGCTCACAAGGAGTTTTTATCGTGTTATCGAAATATCAAATGGCGGCAATCTTGGCTAGCTGCGGCTTAGTGGCTGCAGCTTGTTCAACATCGGAAGCAGGTTCAGAACCTCAAGACTTGATACAAACATCGGCACTAGTCTCCTATGACTCGTGTGATGCGCTGCTAGGCGAGCTCAACTCACTCGCTCGTGAACAAGTCGGCCCTTACGGTTTTGATAGCTATGGCGGTGGCTTTGCAGAGATCAGTGACACTTTTGCAGTTGAAGAATCCGCAAGCATGGACGACTCAGCTGACTTTGCGGTCGAAAGACGGGCGGTATCTAAGGCAGAAAGCTTCACTGGAACGAACAATCAAGAAGTCTTTGTGGATGAAGCCGATCTAGTTAAGACCAACGGTGAGATTATTGCCTTGGTTCAGAATCAGATTCTGTACATTATTGATGCGTCAGAGAACGTCGTCAAACACGAGATTGATTTACCAGAGGGTTCTTACTCAGGTGAGATTTTCATTACTGGCGATTCGATCTTACTCATGACATCTGTGGAAGAGATCTACGAAGAAGTCTTTGACGATTTCGCTGTCGATTCGTCGTACTACTACAATCCGGGCGACACTCGGATTCTGCCAATTGATATCGATACAGGCAAAGCTGGCGAGCCCACCGATATTGCGGGCCGCTACATTTCAGCACGCATGGTTGATGGCGTTGTACGACTTGTTGTAGCCAACGACGCTCCAAGGCTTGACTTTGTCTACCCGTCTAGTGGCAGCAACAGAGCAGAACAAACAGCTCTGGAAGCAAACAAGAACCTCATCAATGACTTGACCATCAGCGACTGGCTACCAGTGGATCAAGATGGTCGAAGAGTTGTCGAATGTGACAGCCTGTTTATTCCTGAGAACTTCGCTGGCTTCGGTTTTGTCAATGTTGTGACCATAGACGAAAACCTTAAGATTGCAGATGCAACAGCAGTACTAACCGATGCTCAAGATGTGTATGCCTCAACCGATCGGTTGGTTGTATCCACGCCAGAGTGGAACGAACCAGGCCTCATCGGCAGAGCACTAGATATCGACCCTGACTACGAAACTGCGTTGCATTCATTTGACATCTCTAACCCTGCCAGAACTAGCTACGTTGCTTCTGGCAAGGTGCCTGGGACGCTCCTCAACCGCTACTCCATTTCGGAGCATGAAGGCTTCCTCAGGGTTGCTACTACTGAGGGAAGTCCTTGGGGGCGAAACTCTACTGAGAATATGGTGACTGTCCTTGAAGAGTCAGACGGGAAGCTCGCTGTAGTTGGAAGAGTCGAGGACATCGCTCGGGGCGAAAATATCACTGCTGTTAGGTTCTTCGGCGATATCGCATACGTCGTGACGTTTGAACAAATCGATCCGTTCTTCACAATCGATTTGAGTGATCCAACTAAGCCTGAAGTAATGGGTGAGCTGAAAATTCCTGGTTTCTCAAGCTACCTGCATCCACTTGATGATAACCGTGTCTTCGCAGTTGGAACCGATGGGACTGACGAAGGGGCGAATGGTGCTGTAGCGGCATCGTTATTCGATGTAAGCGACTTGAATGATCCTAAGCTGGTGAGCAAGGTAGTGCTGACGGAACGCTGGGGTTATTCCCCTGTTGCATCGGATGCCCGAGCTTTTCAGATCTGGGAAGATACAGCTTTGATTCCGGTGTCAGATGAGTCTGAGTTGGAAAGCAATTCACGACTTGCCTTCGTTGAAATAGATGGCAACGAGCTCGAGATCAAGGGTAGTGTCAGCCACCCTAAAGATGAGGTGTGTGAGCGATACTTTGATGGCCCATATCCTGTTGAGCCGTTCGAAGAATCTTTCGAAGACTTTGCGGAAGAGCTCGAAGCTGAAGACTACATTGGTCGACCAGTTGAAGAGTGCTACACCTTTCAGCCAAACATCTCTAGGAGTTTGGTTATCTCCGACAACGTCTACTCTGTGTCCGAAGCAGGAATACTCGTGAGTGACTTTAACTCTCTGGATCGCCTCGACTGGATTGAACTGTAACAACTAGTAACAAGTCCCAATCGTCGTAGCGACGACCCAAACCTATCCCGAATCCTCTTTTTGATGGGTAGAACCTCCCTTAGGGGGTTCTACCCTTTCGCTCTGTGGGATAATAACTGGTGTAAATTTGGGTGGCGCAATTATCGAAGTTGAGTAATGCGTCTATTTGATTGGCTTAGAAACACGGACTCAGGCACACCAATGCAATCACCTGTTTCAAACCCGCAGGCTCGGTTCGCTTTTGAAGCCCGGAACGTTTTCACAGGTGAAACATCCGAACCTGTTCTGAACCAGTTCTCACTAAAGGTGGCTCCTGGTGAAACTGTTGTTATCGCAACCAAAGATTCGAACCAACTGCAGGCCTTGTTGGATCTTATCTCAGGCACTATCTCCCCAACCCGCGGCAAACTACTAGCCTTTGCTCGCCCGTTTCAACAGTCTGACATTTCAATGTGTGAATTCTCAGCCCTGCCAAGCTGTAAACATCTTAGAGAACTTTTTGACGCCAAAAAACAGACCTACACTGAGAACCAAATGCTTCGCTCTTCTGGGTTTCTTGAAGCAATAAGAAGCCGACGAATATCGGCTGAAGTTGAGTCGATTGCACAGTTCGATCCACCGCTGAGCCGAGTTGAGCTGCGTCGACTGCACCTATTTAACAGCTTAAGCTCAGATGCTGAAATACTTGTTTTGGTAAAACCCTTTGTTGGGTTAGACAACTCCCAACGGAGTCAATTGAAGCAGTCCATTGGTTCGGCAACTGCTTCTAAGGCAACGATTATTGTCTCTAACGAAGTAAGTCTCGCAAGACAGAGCGATCGAGTGCTGATGCTCGACCACGGTAAGCTTTGCACGATCGATGGCTTTGTGACAAGTGACACCTTAGACAAAGTGTGTAGCAAGCCTATGGGTGATATCGAGACCCAAATTGAAGAATTGAAGGAGCGCATCCAATCAAGCACAACCGATTCAACTGCCTCTCGCACTTTCATAGAGCGTGACACTCTCGAAGAAACTCGCCATGTCACGACCAAGCTCGTTTGGGACACTACCCTTGATCGACCACTCCTGCTGAAGTGTCCTCGTACTGATCTTGGCGTTTCTTTAGTTAATAAGGAACGCCTTCGACTCGCAGAGATCGAGGGCAACAACGTCGTTCGCATCGTAGAGACTAATGATGAACAAAACCTTGCGCTCACTTTTCCAGGGGCTCGATCCCTTCAAGACTTGCTTGATGACAAACACGAGTTTGGACTTGCAGATATCTATGCGCTCGGCTTTGACATCGCTCAAGGCCTAAAGTGCTTTCATTCTCAAGGGTTTGCACACGGAGCGATCTCAGCGAGAACTGTTTCTCAACACAACGGAATCTGGACGATTAACTCATCGCCGGAGCCAACTTCTAATGAACGAGAGTGGCATCACGATGTCCAAGATCTAGCCGATCTCCTAGGACTAGCTCTAGGACGCTTTCTACAGCAAAACAACTATCGGAAAGAATCTCTCGCTGCCCTTTCCCTGGTTTTGCGTTCTATGAGATTCGAGAATCAAAACGATATTCCGACCGCCAACGCTTTGACAAACATCTTTCGAAGATTGCTGACCAGCACTCCCCATCTTGAGGAGTTAGCCGCAGCAGCAGTTACTGATTCTGAGTTAGCCAGGCAGTAATAGACTTCGCCATCAGATCCGGTGCAACAAAGGGTCCGAAGTGCCCTAGCTCCGGATGCATCTCAACATCTGTGTTCTGAGTTGCAGCAAAACCCAAAATGGCAGGCACTCGATCGCCGTCATCTTGACCTACAACAAACCTCACGGGAAAATCTATTTCCTCCAACTTAGCCGTTACACCGGTGCCAGAGCCTAGATAGATCTGCGCTTCTACTTCTGGGCGACAACTCAGCCAAGCTAGCCCATCAGAATCGTACAGTCCATATTCGATAAACAGATCCACGCATTGTTCTGCGAATGAGTCCATCGGCGGCTTAGACAGGAACCTTTCCTTGGCTGCTTGTTTGCTAGCGAAGTTTGGCTTGCGCCTTAGCGTTCCCTCATACAACATCTGAGTTACTTCTTTTCGTTCAGGAGCCGCATTAGCGAACAAGATTGGTTCAAAAGCCCAAAGCGATGCCACTAAGCCTGGGTTTAGAAGCTCTGCCATTAGCAAAGTGGTGCCACCCATTGAGTGGCCAACAACATCAATTGGATTCTTCGAGCCAACTATGTCTTTGATGTTATCGACTACTTCAACCAGATCATGGGCCATTGAATCCCACCGCATTTCGGTTGGTTCTAGTGGGACTGACTGACCGTGGCCTCTCATGTCAACTACAAAAATTCTCCGTTCCAGACCTAGCTTTTCGATCACGGGAAGCCACATCATCCCACAGAAAGAAGCAGCATGGCTGAACAGAACAGGCGCTCCTGAACCGCCTAGATCATAGAGCTTGAGCGTTGTTGACCCCACTGGCACTTTCAAGGTTTTCATTTGAGACTCATCTCCATCGTGTTAATGTCAAGGGACACGTCAAAGCCAAAGACCTGTGAATAGAACCAGAGTTCGGTTTCGAGAGAGTCTGCAACAACTTGGGGGGATCTAAAGCCATGGGCCTCACCCTCATAAATCTTCAGCTCACAAGGCACCCCTTGGGAGCGTAATCCAGCATAGATCTCCTCTGACTGTGCCAGCGGAACAACAGCGTCTTCTGACCCATGCATTAGCAGCAAAGGACTTTGAATCTCAGAGATGGCTTCTGACGGTGAGCGTTTCAGATAGGTATCAATTTCTTCCGGGAACTTACCTACTAGCAAATCAAGATAGCGGCTCTCAAACTTGTGGGTCTCTTTGGCAAGGTCAACCAGATTAGCTACGCCATATAGTGAAACTCCACAGCTGAAGACCTCTGACTCAATAAGGGCAGCCATTACTGTTAGCCCACTAGAAGAACCACCTCGGATCGCCACAGCTTGAGAATTAACCTTGTTTTGCGATATTAGATACTCGGCTGCTCTAATGTGGTCGGCGACGTCACGCTCGCCCCAATATCCATCCAACAGTTCTCGGTAGCGCCTTCCAAAGCCTGTTGAGCCACGATAATTAATATCAGCGACGGCAAATCCTCGTGAGGTCCAGAACTGGACCTTCAAGTTGAAAGCATTGGAGTTGTGCCCGGTCGGGCCGCCATGGCCCATCACAATAAGAGGAGGAAGCTCTCCTTTTGGGCCTTGAAATGCGGCCGAAAGTGGCGGATAGAAAAACCCTTGCACTTCAACTTCATCACAAACGAACTTGAAGGCCTCACCAAAACTAGTTTCGTTTGGCTCTAGCGATAGCGATGGAGCTTTAACTACCGCTCCCGCTGCTGCAGAGAGCTCGAGCGTTACTATCTGGGCCGTCGAAGTTTGGTTAGAGCCGAGGATTACTACACCAGAGCCTGCGCTGGCGACAGCATCTATTTTAACAAACCCAGTCTCGAACAAGGTTACTTTTCTGGTTGTCAAGTCTAATCTGGCAAGCGAATCAATGGCCTCAGCTGTGACCACAAAAACAATCGATCCATCATCTGACTGACACCATGTTGTGGTTCCGAGCTGCCAAAGAGCACGACCTGTTTCTGCCGAAGAGAAGCTAGTTAGTGCTTCGGAATTTCTAGTCTCAAGATCGAAGCGATGCAGATTCCAAAATCCCTTTGGATCATCTACGTACACCAAAGACCCATCATTTAACCAACCCGGCATCTGCACAGCTGATGCACCATCAGTGATCTGGTGCACATCAGTAAGTTCAGAACTAAACGAGGCAACCTTCAATCGAGCTGCCGTCCAAGGCATTGCTGGATGATCCCATTCAACCCAACACAGCTTAGATCCGTCGGGACTTAAGCGAGGACTGCTCACAAAGTCGGGGCCAGAAACAATAACGGTTACGTCCCCATCGCTGGAGATACTTACAAGATCGTTTCTAACTTGTAAGCCTGAATGGTCCTCTCTGATGCAGACCTGCACGCCTGATCTAGCTGCGGTGCCATCGGCGTATCGATATTTAGAATCTGGAGGAACTACTTCACGAACAACACCGCCGCTTGCTTTATAAAGCCCTGAATCGACTCTGTTACTAAAGTAGATTGACTCACCAGCGCACCACCAAGCACCGCCGCCGTATTCATGGACTTTGCTGGCTACATCGTACGGAGCTGGAATGATTGATCCAGTTGCTGAGGCAATGGTAGTTCGGTTCTGCTCTTCGGCAACAGACTCTGACCAGATCACCTCGCCATCTAACAGTTTTGGGGCACCCACTCTTTGAGATGAAGAAAGAATTAGCTCTGCTGTTATCTTTGAGTCCCATGACCCGTAGGGCTTTGCGTCCATCAGCTCTTATCTTTAAGGTCCAAAGCGGCTGAGTTTATGCAATGGCGCTCTCCTGTGGGGTTAGGGCCATCTTCAAAAACATGGCCTAGGTGTGCGCCACAGTTGCCACAGCTTACTTCCACTCGCACCATTCCATGGCTACGGTCCACTGAACGCACAATTGAGCCCTCGGCGACTGGTTCATAAAAACTTGGCCAACCCGAACCAGAATCAAACTTTGTGTCACTCATAAACAGCGGAGCTTCACAAACAACACAGCAGTAGGTACCGTCATCTTTGCTGTTCCAATACTTGCCGCTAAACGCAGGCTCCGTGCCACTTTCTTGTGTCACTCGGTATTGTTCTTCGCTGAGTCGATGTCGTAGAGATTCTTTATCTTCGGTAGTCATAGCCAAATACTAATAGCTACTTCCTGGCAATGCGGTTTGTTAGGAATTCGCCCAATTGAAAGCGTTAACAAACATCTGGAACCATGGACTATCTTCACCCCAGCCCTGTGGATGCCAGGACAGTTGCGAAGTTCTGAAAGCTCGTTCTGGGTGAGGCATCATAATCATGGCCCGCCCGTCTTGGGAGGTAAAGGCGTTAACACCCTGCGCTGAACCGTTGGGATTGTATGGATACTGCTCCGTTGGTCTCCCATTGTTGTCAACATAACGTGCAGCAACTATTGAAGAAGCTTGAAAGCCAATGGCTCGACCCTCGCCATGAGCCAGTGGCACTTGAATACGGCTATTTTCCATGCCCGTAAAGAAGATAGAGGGCGATTCCACAATTTCCATTGTTGCCAAGCGAGCTTCAAACCGTTGCGATGCGTTGTGAACAAACCTTGGCCAATCGTGTGCACCAGGAATGAGCTCCGCAAGCTGCGAAAGCATCTGACAGCCATTGCATAGGCCAAGACTGAAAGTCTCAGGCCGAGCAAAGAAAGTAAGGAACTGATCTCGCAGATAACTATCTAGCAGAATCCCTTTGGCCCAACCTGATCCCGCACCCAAGACATCGCCATAGGAAAATCCGCCACCGGCCGCCAGTCCGACGAAGTCATCAAGCATTACTCTGCCCGAACGTAAATCCGTCATGTGAACGTCAACTGCGGTGAATCCAGCAGCGTGAAAAGCTGCTGCCATCTCAAGATGACCGTTAACACCTTGCTCTCGCAAGATCGCAACTTTAAGATCGCGATTGGGAATGACCTCTGATCTCGGAGTAACGTCAAATGATAACTGAGCGCTGAGGCCCTTGTTAGTTTCGGAGATTGAATCAAACTCTTCCGCAGCAGTTACGGGATTGTCTCGCAGTGACTTCATCACATAGCTGTTCTTAGTCCAGATCTTCTTAAGTTCAATCAGGTCTTCTTCATACAGCAGCTCCGTGTCATCAACAATTCGTACCTGATACTCATCATTTGCGTAAGCAACTACACGAGCCATCGGCCACTGGTCCGTAATGCGACTTATAGCGTTGCTAGGCACTTGAATTACAGCGCCGATTGATTCATTGAATAATTGACCAACCGCAGAACCAGAATAGGCATCGACCTTTATATCCAGACCCACTTGAGCTGCGAAAGCCATTTCGAGCAGGGTAACGATTAGACCACCATCGCTACGATCATGGTATGCAAGCAGCAGCCCTTCATCCTTCAACGCTTTGATGAGGTCAAACCAACTGCCAAGTTCAGGAGCAGAAATATCGGGGGTCTGTGTATCTGAAAGCCTCAGCACTTGTTCCAGTACCGAGCCACCAAGAGCTTCTGATCTTTCTGAGGCCCCAACTATCATGAGCGCTGATTCAACACCAGTTTGAATTTCGGGGGTTATGGTTTTGCGAACATCTCCCACAGGAGCAAATCCTGTTATAACCGCAGTTAGGGGTGAGACCACTTTCCGTTCATCGTAGTTAAGGTCTCGCCACTGCGCCTGCATAGAGGTTGAGTCTTTCCCCACCGGGATTGTCAAGTTTAGCTCTTTACAGAACTGTTCACCGAGTGCTTGTACAGTCTCAAACAGCGCCTCATCTTGGCCTTCAAAACCGGCTGCTACCATCCAATTGGCAGATAATTTGATGTCTTCAAGCTTTTCAATGTCTGCAGACATCAAGTTGGTTACAGCTTCGGCAACTGAGAGTCGTCCTGAAGCTGCGGGGTTGTTCACTGCAACAGGAGATCTTTCTCCCATAGCCATTGCCTCACCGGCGTACCCGGAGAAAGAGTTATGAGTTACAGCCACATCTGCGACAGGAACCTGCCAAGGCCCAACGAGTTGGTCTCGTGCAGTCATCCCACCAACCGTTCGATCGCCAATGTGAATCAAAAATTCCTTCGAAGCAACGGTTGGGTGCGCTAAAACTTTCCTAATAGCTTCGCCAAGATCTAAGTCACTACCTGCATACGGCTCGAGCTCCACAGAGGTAGATTGAAACTCTCGAGTCATCTTAGGTGGCAGTCCAAGCACCAGTTCGGTTGGTATGTCAACTGTTTCTTTCTCTAGCAGCGAATCATTAACAACTAGCTTCAGTTCTTGAGTGGCTTCACCAACAACTGCAAACGGACACTTTTCTCGATCAGCGATCGCAGCGAAGCGTTCTAGATCTTCGGGTTTGACAGCAAGAACGTAGCGCTCCTGAGCTTCGTTGGACCAGATCTGCATTGGAGACATTGCTTTATCATCTGAGGGGATTTCTCTGAGCTCGAAGACAGCACCTAACCCAGCGTCGTTTACTAGTTCTGGCAGGGCGTTGGACAAACCACCGGCCCCAACATCGTGGATCGAAACGACGGGGTTAGCATCGCCGCCAAGCCGCCAACAAGTGTTGATCACCTCTTGACAACGCCGCTGCATCTCTGGGTTGTGGCGCTGCACTGAAGCAAAGTCCAGATCCGAGCTTTGGGCTCCAGAGGCCACAGATGAGCCTGCGCCCCCGCCTAGACCGATTAGCATTGCTGGCCCGCCGAGCACCACAAGTTTATCGCCTGGCTGGATCTGTCCTTTGTTGACCGAATCTGGTCTAATCGCTCCTAAACCGCCTGCGATCATGATTGGCTTGTGAAACCCCCATGAGAACCCATCGGCGTCTTTTTCAAACGACCTAAAGTAACCGCCAAGGTTAGGTCTCCCGAACTCATTGTTAAATGCTGCACCCCCAAGCGGCCCATCGAGCATTATCTGCTGAGCAGAAGCGAGCCTCGTTGGTTTACCAGTGTCGGTTTCCCAGGGCGTATCAGTTTCATGCAGTAGTAAGTTACTGACGCTGAAACCGGTTACACCTGCTTTTGGACTGGCTCCTCTACCAGTTGCACCCTCATCTCTTATCTCGCCGCCGGCACCAGTTGCCGCACCCGGGATGGGAGCAATGGCTGTTGGATGATTGTGAGTTTCAACCTTGATAACAATATCGACGTCGCCTTCGACGGGGCCATAGTTTCCCGAAGAGTCGGGGTAGAACAGTTCTCCTACACGACCAGAAAGAACAGCTCCATTGTCGTGGTAGGCAGATTTGATTCCGTCTGCATAGTTCTCGTAGGTGTTCTGAATCATCTTAAACAAGGACTTGGGCTGGGCTTCCCCGTCTTTAACCCAACTTGCATTAAAGACTTTATGCCTACAGTGCTCCGAGTTGACAACTGAAAACATCATTAGTTCCGCATCTGTTGGATTGCGTCCCAATTCTGTAAAAGCTTCGATCAAGTATTGAATTTCATCAGGGCTTAAGGCAAGACCTAGATCTTTGTCAGCTGTCTCTATTGCCTCGGCGCCAAGTCCCAGCACATCGATCTCACCCAACATCGCTGGAGCGGTCGATGAAAACACTGTGTCAAGCTCGCCAAACTCTACAATTGCTTCGACCATACGGTCATGTAGTAACCCTAGTACCGGTTGGAGCTTGGCTTCGTTTAGGTCGGAGCCGACAATCGAGTAACGAATACCTCGTTCGATTCTCGTAATCTTTCCTAACCCACAGTTAGCGAGTATGTCGCTGGCTTTAGAAGACCACGGAGATATGGTGCCAGGCCTTGGGACCACAATGATTTCGTGAGAATCTGGCAAATCAACGCCTTCAACATTGCCGTAATCCAACAAGTTATTAAGAATGAGTGCTTCTTCATCTGTAAGGGCGACGTCGTTGTACAGATGGATGTATCGTGCTGAAATGGAGTCAACGGCCGGACATAGCAGCTTAACTCGATTCAGTAATTGGGCGGCTGTTTGTGCTGCTAGCGCGGCTGGCCCTGCGTGAATTTGCACGGAGAACTCCTTGAATCGAGAACCCTTTCAGCCTAGCAATGCATCCGCCGCTTGTGACCAGCTTATGATCGAACAAACATGGTTATCTTGGTTTTTAGTTCTGAATCCTCAACCTCGCCCGGAGCATTGAAATACGTTTCTCGCCCCAAGATGGATTTGTGTGGCTTCTTGCCCTTAGTGTTTTGTACCCACGCATTTGCAGCAGCCCAAGCATTGCCAAGATGCTTGTATTCTCCAGTGTGCTCCACATTAACACCACTAAGTTCAGCCGGGACTACGTGATTTGATAAGGGTTCTGCGCACTGCTGGGGTGCAGCAACTGGGGCAGCTGCAATCCACGTCATCTTTTGAGTGACTGGGTCGAGCTCTTCATAGATCGCTTGGATTGGGCCGGTCGTTTCAAGCTTCTGAGATTTGAGCTCTGTTACCAAAGAGTCGAAGATCGGTTGAGCTTTGCTGGATAACTCTCCAAGCATCGAAGTCTGCTTTATGCCCACATAGTGCTGTTCAGCTGCAAAATGTTCGATTCCCGTAATTTCCACAGAGGAGTGAATTGTTTTGTGCTCGAGTTGGTCTTTCAACATAGACAACCCTCGCCGATAATCCATGGCGACAAACGCTGAGAGTTTCTTGACCATAGGAAACATAAAGAATGGAAGTTTAGAGTCCATCCCCCAGGCAACCTGGCAGCTTTTTTCGGTTGTTGATTTGACGTCGAACCACACTTTTGCTTTTTGCTTAAATGGCTTCAAGAATTGGAGCTTGTACTGAATTAGTCGATCTGAGATGGATTCGATCTCCATCTCCCCCTGACCGGTCAAGTCACCCTTCCAGGTGTAAGAACTTCCCACTTCTGTCTGCTTTGGAGAGAAAGAGAGTTTGACATCGGGCTCGAAAATAAGCCAAGGTGACCATACTGGCCAGGTAGTGAAATCGGTCAAAGCAGCTTTAGCCACTTCTGCTGAGACTTCAATATCGATACTTTCTTTGACGAGCATCGCTGGCATTAGCCAACCCCTTCTTGTGGTGAAAGTTAAAGCTACACGATATTGCAGCTGATTTCTCAGCCAACCACAATTGAGTGCCATCTCCTGGGGGCAAGAATCGGCTACCCTATTAGATTGGTGTTGTTATAGAACAAGCAAGGGTTGATTGCTATGAGCGAGAGTCTTCATATTCACGGCGGCAAAGCACTGTCAGGAACGATAAAGCCATCAGGCAACAAAAACGCTGTCTTGCCGATCCTTTGTGCAACGGTACTAACTGCTGAGCCTTGCACGATTCGCAATGTGCCCGAAATTACTGATATTGAGAAACTTATAACGTTCTACGAGTCGATTGGATCTAAATGCACTTGGGATCGCAGTACCAAGGTGATAACAGTTGATCACTCGGATCTCAAAGTAGGTAAAGTCGAAAACCTGCCTGAGGGTATGCGTAGCTCAGTTATGTTGTTCGCTCCCCTGCTGCATCGAGGGTTCGATATTTCAGTGATCAATGATTCAACCGGATGTTCGCTAGGCGCTAGAGAAGTTGATCCCCATCTGGAAATTTTGGATGGTTTCGGCGCAACTATCGATTGGGATCCAAACCGAGAACTGTCGTTAGAGTCTAAGCTGACCGCATTCAACCATTGGTTCGACTACGCATCCGTTACAGCAACTGAACACTTCTTAATGGGAGCTGCTGTAGCGCATGGCACTTCAACTCTAATGAACGCAGCAAGTGAGCCACACGTGCAAGACGTGGCTTTAGCTCTGATTGAGATGGGCGCCAAGGTTGAAGGAATTGGCACATCTGTTCTCAAGATTGAGGGCGTGTCTGAACTTGGCGGATGTGACGTCACCATTAGTGATGACCATCACGAAATTCTCACCTTTTTAGGAATTGGAGCCATTACTGGTGGCGAGATCCGTGTAGAGCACGATGTTCATCAGCATTTCCCGTTGATGACTCGCACGTTCGAAAAATTTGGCGTAACTATCGAATCAGACGCTACTTCTTCAACTGTACGATCTGGATCTAAGTTACAGATCGCCGAACCAATCACCAAGCAGCTTCTCCAAAAGGTTGAGGGTGCTCCTTGGCCATACTTCCCCGTCGATCTGATGCCGATCGTTATGGCGCTTGCTACCGTCGCCAATGGCGAGATGTTGTTCTGGAACAAAGTTTATGAAGGTGCCTTTGGCTGGTTGCCAGAGCTTCAAAAGTTTGGGGCCAGAACGACCGTCTGTGATCCCCATAGAGTAATTATCAGCGGACGAGATGACCTAGTGCCAGCAACAGTAAAAGCCCCTTACATCATTCGTGTAGTTATCTCGCTGTTTATGGTCGCTGCGTCGATTGAAGGTAAATCGATCATTCAGAACGCAAGCCCTGTGCGGCGGGCTCACCCTAACTTTGTTGAGAACCTGCAAGCTTTGGGTGCCGATGTCTACTGGTCTGAAGGGTAGATCTGATCACCAGTTTTGGACAAGGTTCTCTCTATCATCAGTATTGTAGAAGCTGTGAAGAGGGAGTCTTCAGATGAGAATAGATTATTGGTTTGATCCGATTTGTCCATGGTGCTGGGTAACCTCTCGCTGGTTGTCAGAAGAGGTGGCCATACAAAGAGGCCTAGAAATAAATTGGCGCCCAATCAGTTTGCTTTTCAAGAACAAGATGGAAGCGGATCATCCTTACTTCGAACCAGCAAGCAAGACCAGGGATCTTTTGAGAGTCTTTCTGGCTGTGAAGGACGAACTTGGCAACGAAGTTGCTGGAGGATTCTATACCGCTGCTGGCACTATGATCCATGTAGAGGGCCGCACCGATGTTACAGCCACAGGTATTCTCGAACGAGCAGGTCTTGATACGAAGTTTGCTGAAGCTGCCGGCGACGAGACCTTGGATGAAGTAATAAAGACAGAAATGGCTGATGGGATCGCTCTCGTTGGCGAGGATGTAGGTACACCAATTATTAGCTATGAAACTCCAAGCGGCAATCGTCAAGGTTTCTTCGGACCAGTGATTTCTAAGAAGCCAAGAGGTGAGGAGGCACTTGCCTTGTGGGATGCAGTGACTACATTGTCTTCCTTTGATGCCTTCTGGGAGCTAAAGCGCACCCGAACCGTGCAGCCTGAATTTGAATAGAAGCGTCACCCCGACAATAATACAAACGTCACCCCGGCCGCTTTGCTGGGGCCTCACAAACCACAAACCCTACAGCTGCTGAGATCCTGGACTCGACCTTGCGGTCGCCCCAGAATGACATGAAAAGATTCACTAGAGACCCAATGAGAGCAGCTGGAATGATGTTTGATCTACTCACAAACTCCTACCTAGTCACTCTTCGAGGCTCGAAGCCGAAGAAGAATCTCTAAACCCAGCCAAGGGTAAATGCAGGTGAGACCCTGGTCGGCCATTGAGGCCTCACAGGGTGACAATAAAGAGCTACTCGAGATCCCGAGCTGCCACCGAGAGCAGTCTTAGCGATATCAATGGGCGTTAGGATCCCCACAGCTCAGGGTGTCAGCGCTGAGCTCCGAGGTCTTGGTGGCACTGTTGCTGGTGTTCTGGGTCTTCCAGTTCTTGGGACTTGAGAGATATGCGGAGCTCGAGCAAACATTGGAGGCGTTCTAGGAGTTTCAGGAAAAATCGAATACGGCAGAGGTGCGCCAAACTTCTCATACCCGTGTTTGATCTGGTTGATCATCTTACTCAAGTCCCTAGACACCAAAAGTGAAATATCTCCCCTCTGCTCACGTGCATCAAGTAGCGCACCAAAGCAATATGCGAAGTTCTCTCGGTGAGCTGGGTCGTACCATGATTTGGAGCCAGGACCGTGAGAATCGAATAAAACTATCATCGCCTCAGATAGCTCTGAGAACCTGTCTTCACTGGCTGGGCCACCAGTTACAAGATCAACGATCCGATCATCGAGAAGAAAGCCAAGCCACTC
>JAHDFH010000104.1 GCA_020628305.1 Acidimicrobiales bacterium
ACCTGCTTTCGATGCGGCGATCCAGTTCAACACGATCAATTTCTAAGCCAATTGTTGTGAAGTTGTTTGCAGCGTAGCTTCCAACACCCGGGCCAAACGATGAGAACTTTTGACCAGTACCTTTAATGACTTCGATGGCACGGATGAGGCGGCGTCGATTACTTGGCTCTATTTTTGCTGCTGCATCCGGGTCTTGTTCGTTCAGATACTTCCAGAGGTCTTCTGTAGTTTGACTTTCTTCGAGCTCATCTCTGATTCTGGGAAAGCTTGGGGGCATGGTGAATTGATCAACTACAGCTTGATAGTAGAGGCCTGTACCACCTACAAGAAGAGGCCTTTTGTCTTCCTCGTGCAACGAGCGCATAACTTCATAAGCTGCTGATTGAAAATCTCCAACAGAGAAGTCTTGTGTAACTGAGATCAGGTCAATCAAGTGATGCGGCACTCCGCGTTGCTCTTTATCGGTTAGCTTTGCTGTTCCAACTGACATCTCTTCATAAACTGCCATAGCATCAACTGACAAGATTTCAGTCTTGGGACTCCCCTGTGCAACTTGGACTGCAAGGTCGGACTTTCCTGAAGCAGTCGGGCCGATGATGACGAGCGGGTTGGGGGTGAATGTTGGCAGCTCAGTCGACATTCAAAGCCCTAAATATGCCAATGAAGCCAAGCGCAGAATCCAATTTCAACAGGTCAGGCTCTGAGCCGTAGCCTGCGAAAAACTCAAACACAGCTCCCGCTCCGTATGTTTGGGCCAGATCTAGTTGCAGGCTCGCTAGATCCCAGATTGGATCGCCTAGGTGTAGAGCTTTTTGAGTGTTGATCGCCCTCACTCTACCCCGAGAATCAATCGAGAAATCAGCGACTTTCAAATCACCATGGATCGGCACTTCGCCATTCGATCTTGCATCTACGCTTTGCAGTCTAGAGCTGAGTTCGCTAGCAGAATATCGAGCGTACGGCTCCGGCAGCTCGCCAACTTCGGTGCCTTCACGAAGGGCTGCCTTAACCTGTTCTTCAACCGAAGAGCCCGGGGGTACAGATCCTGGTTCCATGGCATGAAGAAGGGCCGTAGCATGACCGATTTGACGGGCAACATCGGCAATATTCGCTATTGCAGAGGTTTCTGATGCCAGCGTCTCCGGCACGTCTTTGCTGAAGTCAGCAACAAGCGAAATGGCCATTGCTTCAGGCTAGTTACGGAACTGGTTTTTTCTACGCCTCAGAGTGAGTAACTGGAGCTTCTCCCATCCACTCACGTAAAGTGTTCTTCAACTTGATGAGCTGGATGAAGATGTCATGCTCTGGGGCAAGTTCATTCGAAGTTTGCGGGGCTTTAAAGTAAAAACTCAACCATTCCTGGACGCCAGATTGACCAGCGCGCTGCGCAAGATCCATAAAGAGGGCAAGATCTAACACAATTGGAGCTGCCAAGATGGAGTCCCTACAAAGAAAGTCGATCTTAATTTGCATTTCGTAGCCCATCCAACCAAAGATGTCGATTGCGTCCCAGCCCTCTTTGTTGTCACCACGAGGTGGATAGTAGTTGATTCGAACAACATGGTCGATATTTGAGTACAGATCTGGATAAGCGTCTGGCTGTAGAATCGTGTCCAGGACACCTAACTTGGAGCTCTCTTTAGTTTTGAAGTTCTCTGGCGAATCGAGCACTTCCCCGTCTCGGTTGCCTAGGATGTTGGTTGAGTACCAGCCCCTCAGACCCAACATACGAGCTTTCAAGCCGGGAGCGATCATGGTCTTCATCAGGGTTTGGCCAGTTTTGAAATCTTTACCTGCGATTGCCACATCATTGGCCTCAGCAAGTTCTTGCATGCATGGGAGGTCAACTGAAAGATTAGGAGCACCGTTTGCAAATGGGACCCCAGACTTTATTGCGGCATATGCATAGATCTGGCTAGGTGAAATATTGCTGTCGTTTTCTTTAAGGCCAGCTTCAAAGGCTGCAACACTCATGTGAACTTCTGATGCTTCTTGATAGGCCTCAGTTGATCCGCACCAAACCATGACCATACGGTCACAGCCGTTGTCTTGAGAAAAGTTAGCAATGTCATCAACCAAAGCCTGGGCTTGATCCCACATTGAGGAAAGTTCTTTCACTCGAACTCCATCTAAACGCTTCACCCATTGTTGATCAAACACAGCCTCCATCGCTACAACACTTTCCAATTCAGCAGCGACGGAATCGATGTCTTGTGGGTTAAGCACTCGTGCGGTCTTGGCTGCTTCAAGTGCATTCGGAGAAATTGGGTCCCAAGCTCCAAAGACAATGTCATTCAAATCAGCTAGGGGCACAAAGTCTTTGATTCGAGGATTTCTTCCTTCTGAGCGATCACCCAGGCGTATATTCGCCATCTGTGAGATTGAGCCAATTGGTTCTTTACCTTGACTGCGTGCAGCTATCACGCCCGCAATGAAGGTACTTACTACTGCTCCTAGTCCTGGAGTGAGGATGCCCAGCTTGCCTTGAGCGGGACGGATGTTTGCTGCTTTATGGTTTTCCATACCTCTAAGTTAAACATCAATTTAGATTTATTAGATACACTTAAGATTTACTTAACCAAAGTGAAGGCGTTATGAACGGGCTACAACTGACAACAGCACAGCTTAAGTATCTAGTTGCAGCCAGCACCCACTCGACGTTGAAAGAGGCAGCCGCTGAGCTTGGTGTTTCCCCCGCAGCCCTCACTCAAGGCATACAAGAAGTCGAGAGACGGATGCAGATTCCGCTATTTGAACGAGATGGAAAGTCGTTACGCCCAATTCAGAGCGCCCTACCGGTATTTGACTACGCCAGCGAAATGGTCCGACGTACCGCTCAGATTGAGACCTGGCTAGATGGCTTTCAGGGCGCCGAGTTTGGCAAGGTACGTGTCGGCATGATCGACTCTGCTGCCACCCACTATTACCCCAGACAGGTTAAGGCCTTCTTGTCCAAACATCAGGCGATTGATTTCTCCCTAACCGTTAACCCATCGAGCCAGTTACTTGATCTACTTATTGCTGGCAAGATTGATGCCGCAGTCGTTGTTAAACCAGCCGCTGATCACGAAGGTCTTAAGGTAGAGAACCTCATCCAGGAAGATATTTTCATCTACTCGCCACCAAACACGTTAGACAAAGCTGAGTGGGGCCCATGGGTAAGCTTCCCAAAAAGTTCACACACCAGACGAATCATCTCCAAAGAGCTAGCAAAACAGGAAATTGGGTTCGAACCTGTGGCAGAGTCTCACCAACCTGAGGTCTTAGCAGAGATGGTGAACCTTGGACTTGGCTGGGCAGCTTTGCCAGAATCTGCCAGCGGAGTAGACAAACTTCAACGAGTTTCAAACAAACCCTTGTGCTCTAGACAGCTAGTCTTGGCTACAATCGCGGATGCACCATACAACCCCGCACTCGCTGCGTTTACGGAAATGATTCGTAGTGGAGAACCCAAATCAACAAAAGCTTGAGTCAAGCGCGGATCTGACTGCATTAACTAGTCGGCTCCTTGATGAGACCGAAGAGGTTGTAGTGATTGGGATCTCAGGATTCTGTGGAGCTGGCAAATCCATTCTGGCGACTTCAAGCCAAAAGCAGCTGCTGACTATGTTTATAAGTTTGATGCTTAACTGTAAGGACGGCTGACTTACCCAGCAGGAAACTACCAATTTTCTAGCCCGCACCAGATAGAGATTCTTCTTCGGCATTCAGCCTCGAAGAATGACCACGTAGCGCCTGCGTCGCATAGCAACCAATTTAAATGTAACTAGTGCGTTGGCTGTCATCCAGGGAGGCCTCGATGGCCGCCCTGGATCTCTAACCAACCCAAACCACTTATAGAGATTCCAGGCTCGCATCGAGCGAGCCCAGAATGACAAAACCTAAACCCAGCTCCACCGACCGTCAACCTTTGCAGTTCAACAAGGCAATCCAGGCGGAAAGAACAGCCTGTTTGAATAGACTCGAGGGCATATGGCGAATAGCTTGCTCGAAATCAGTAATTTAGTTTCAACTGTTCAAGATGATGACCAGGCGCAACCTGTGCAAATTCTTAACTCTCTTGACTTAGTGGTTCAGCCCGGCGAGGTTCATGCAATTATGGGCCCAAACGGCTCTGGCAAGTCGACCCTTGCCAACACTCTTATGGGCTCACCACAGTACGAAGTTGCTGGTGGCTCGATCAAGTTCAAAGACACCGATATCTCTGACCTAGATCCCGATGAGCGTTCGAAGCTCGGGATGTTTATGGCGTTTCAATACCCGCAAACAATTCCTGGTGTGAGTGTTCTAAACTTTCTGCGGCAAGCTCTATCTGCTCGTAAAGGAATAGAGATGAGTGTCTTGGAGCTGCGTCTCTCGATCATGGAATGGATAGACAAGCTCGGAATTGATGAGTCATTTCTGGAACGACACCTCAACGATGGTTTCTCCGGTGGTGAGAAAAAACGCAACGAAGTTCTGCAGATGGCGGTGCTTGAACCAGACCTTGCAATCTTGGATGAGACCGACTCTGGTTTGGACATTGATGCTCTAGCTGCAGTTGCTGATGGGGTGAACCAGATTAAAGCTCAGAACCCGGACATGGGTGTGGTTGCCATTACCCACTACATTCGCCTGCTCAACTACCTCAAACCTAGCCACGTACACATTTTGGCTAATGGTCGGATAATCAAATCTGGTGGCTTTGAGATTGCCGAACGACTTGAAGCCGAAGGCTACGAAAGTTTCTTATGAGCTTCGATCCAACAGTTGTTAAAAAAGACTTTCCTATACTGCAGGATCCAGACCTAGTTTTTCTAGATTCTGCTGCATCATCTCAGCGTCCGCAGCAAGTGCTTGATGCTATGGATGACCTCTACTCAAGCGCCTATGCAAATGTACATCGAGGAGCGTATGACTTAGCAGTGAAAGCCACCCAGCGCTACGAAAGTGCTCGTAAATCTGTTGCAACATTTATTAATGCAGCGTCTGATAAAGAAATTGTATTCACCAA